>CAYMWT010000030.1:0-14570 GCA_964394055.1 uncultured Oscillospiraceae bacterium | reverse complement strand
GGCAAGCAAGTGTCCACCGGACACTTGCATTGGATGGTTCGAATCTCCCATCAGATAATGAAAACCGAAAGGACAGAAGCCCTTTCGGTTTTCGTGGTTCGAGTGGCGAGATTCGAACTCGCGGCATCCTGGATCCAATAGGATGGGGAAAGATGCTCACAATGTCATGCAGGCTGATGCAGTTTATATCTCCTGATCCGTAATCCGAAATCCCAACTCCCGGAAAAATGCCATCATATTCTCCGGCCATTGCGCTGCGTCTTCGCTTCTTTCCGGAACATGCTCTGCGCTGTAGCAGGTTTCATCTGCCACAGACAGGCCGTGGGGACCGTTGCGGAAAATGTGCATCGTGAAATCTGCACCCACCGCATCCATTGCCTGAGCCAAAATCAGGCTGTTGCGAACCGGTACACTGGCGTCAGGTCTGGTATGCCAGAGATACGTTGGGGGCATATCCTTCCGCACCAGGTGATCCAGAGACATCCGCTCTCTCAGTTCGGGATCGTTTCCAGTCAGATTTTCGAACGTGCCCTCATGGGTTTTTCCCCAGGAGACAGCCACCGGGTAGCATAGTCCCAGAGCATCCGGTCGGATTTTCTCCGGCGGGAAAAGATCCCGCACCTCCGGGCTGTCAAACAGGGTGCCTAGGGTCCCGCACAGGTGCCCACCGGCAGAAAAACCAATGACAGCCACCATGGTGGGGTCTACCTCCCACTCTTCCGCGTGCTCCCGAATGAAGGCCACAGCCATGGCAGCCTCCCGCAGTGCCGTGGGGAATCTGCTGGGGTAGACAGAATAATCCAGCACAAAAGCAGCGTAGCCCTTGGCCAGAAACCGAAGTGCCACCGGATCTGCCTCCCGGGGACATACAAGCTGATAGGCCCCACCAGGAAGGATTAGCACAGCGGGACGCTTACGCCGGACGGGACTGATTTCCACAGGTGTGTGATGGCCCCAGACCTGAAGAACACCGCCCTGGGCGCCCTGACGCTCGATCCCATAGTGTTCGTATAGATTCACAAGTTTGGTTTCCAACATTGGCGGCACCTACTTTCGTAATTGCATACATCTTATGTGCGAATAAGTCGGCAGAGGCGACTTATTCGGCGGATATTAAAGATTTTCCTGAGGATATGGCTCCAGGAATACATCCTGCTCCTGCAAGGTGTGGCGCAGGGCGTCACAATCCAGGGCGTTGGCTTTCTGGGAAAGCTTCACGCTGAGTGCGGCGGCAGTACCGGCAGCCTGACCCATGGCCATGACTATGGGGGTGACCCGGATGGCAGCACAGGCCTCATGGGTGGCGCTGACGCACCGTCCAGCCACAATAAGATTTTCTATTTGCTCTGTTACAAGACACCGGTAGGGAATGGAATACCAGCTTCCGGGCCTTAAGAACCGGTGGCGCATGGCGGCGCCGTCAGGAGAGTGGATATCAATGGGGTAGCCGCCCATGGCGATGGCGTCGGGGAACATCCGGTTGGACAGCAGATCCTCCGCGGTCAGCTTGTATTTGCCGTCGATCTTCCGGCTTTCCCGGATGCCAATTTGGGGCCCGGTGGAGAGAATACGGGCTTGGGCAAAGCCGGGGATGTATTTGCGCATAAAGGCCAGAATTTCCCAGGCCTGCTTTCGGCCTTCAATCTCTGCTTCGGTCAGGTCGAAGGGATCCACGGCGCTGCGGTGAATGATCCGGGACATGTTCAGGATCATTTCTCCCGGGGTGTTGGTCTCAAAGCACAGCACCATATCCCGGTCCACATGGAAATCTCCCGCGTCCTTTGCCTGACGGATCAGGGAGTAAGCTCCCTGGATCCCGGCCCGGGGCAGGATCTGCAGCCGGTCAAAGGGGATGGTGCTGAGCATATCGTCTTGGTTGCTTTGGACGAAGCGGATCATGGCATCCCGGTCCACTCCGGCGACCTTGACGTTCATGGTCATGGGCTGGGCTTGATTGTCTCCCTCCCGGCCATAAACCGTGGGAACACCGGCATGAACAGACAGATCCGCATCGGCGGTGCAGTCCAGAAAGACCTTGGCGGTGACGGTGAAGAAGCCACCCTTGCCGTAAAGCTGTACCTGGGTGATCTTTCCGTTTTCCGTGGTGCAGCCGGTATAGACGGTGTGGTACAGAAGCTGGACCCCGGCCTCCAAAGCCATGGTTTCCAGTTCCGACTTCATTCCCTCGGCGTCGAAGGGGGTGATGCTGCTTGCATAGCCCACAAAGTCCTCCATATGGCCCGGGGAGAGGCAGCGCTTCTGGAGCCGCTGAATGATCTCGTCGGCAATGCCCCGAACCACCTGGGTGGAACCGGCATGGAAGGTCATTTGAGGGCCGACACCGGCGGTGGTGAGCATACCGCCCAGATAGCCGTAGCGCTCCACCAGAAGCACACGGACACCCTGCCGGGCGGCGGCAATGGCGGCAACGGCACCGGCGGGGCCGCCGCCGAGAATGACCACATCATAGCTAAGATTGCGTTGCATGAGGCTCCTCCTTTTGAGACAGTTCAAAGTAGGTTCGGGCAAAGGCGTGGGCGCCGATTTCCGACAGGGCACGGATGCCAGTTTTCCCCAGCTTGAGGCTGCCGATTTGCAGCATGGGAACCTGATACATCCGGCTGGTCAGGCCCAACTCGTTCATTTCCAGGTAGTGAAAATACTCGTGGCTGAGGATCAGGTTTTTGGCTGTGTCCACATCCATCTGGTTTTCCTCCGCCCAAAGGGAGATGGAGCGAAGATACAGGGTAATGAGTTTTTTCCCGGAGAGGTAATCGCTGAAATACCGCTGGCCGCCGGTGACAAAATCCGTATCCTTTTCCTGAAGGGTCAGGCCGCTGCGGCGGCAGATGGCGGAAAAGTCCGTACAGCCGGATTCCCGGAGGTAGACCTGCCGGGCGGCGTCGCAGCCCTTCTGCCAGGCCTTTTCTACGATTTCCTTCCGATCCTCCGGGGGAATACGGCCATAACACAGGTCATAGCTCAGTTCCTTGTCAGCCAGCTCCCGACCGGGGAAGGGCATGGCATATTGTCCCATATATCGCCCTCCGAAATCAGGCGTCTACCCGTTTGGTGGCGGCAACGATCAAAGGCTCCTCCATGGTGCAGCCTGCCAGCTCCACGCTGCCGAGCTTCACCATCTGGCTGCCGCTTTGCAGGCCGGACAGGTCTACGATCCGCTTGCCCAGCACCACATAGACGTTGGGAAGGTTGGTGCCGCCGTCGTTGTATTCCGTCAGCTCATCCAGAAGCCACTGGAGATCCTGCTCCCAGGTGCCTACCGTAGAGGGACGGACCCAGGCGTTGTTCTTTTGCAGACGGATGACACCCTCCTCGTCAATGAGACGCAGGGGATGGGTGGTTTTACGTACCAGGCCGAAGAGCTTCTTTTCCGTCTTTTCATACTGCACGGCATACATGGAGCCATTCCGGGCGGCAATGGAAAGAACGCTGGGGCTTACATCCAGGTTTTCTCCCGCGATCTTCAGCAGATCCTCCTCGCTGAGCTTCTGATGTAGGCGATCCCGGCTGCGCATTTCCGTAGCGCCAACGGCGATGGCGCGGACGATGTTGCGCTGGGTATCCACCTCCACGCTGACCTCTACGGTGCCGGGGGCGGCGCCGTTCTGGATGGCTTTCAGCTCCGCTTCCCGGCGAACGCTGATAATATCATCCTCGGTGGGGTTGGTGACGCTGCGTTCCACCATGTCCCGCACCATGGCGAGGGCCACGCCGATGGTGGAGATCACCGGGGCGTTTTTGGCGATATGGAACTTGTGCCCCATAGTCTGGGCCAGGTGCGGCACCACAGAGGCAGCACCGCCGCCGCCGCCCACGAACAGAGTGGTGCGGGGATCCATCTGGTAATCCTTGATGAGCTGGGAGGCCACCTTGCTGTTTTTCACAGCGGCAAAGTCCAGAACCTTCCGGGCAGCTTCCTCTACGGTGCAGCCCATGTTATCTGCCAGAGGCTGCCAGGCCTTCCGGGCGGCTTCCGCATTGCCGTAGGCATAGTCCTCCGGCTGGACGAAGCCCGCAATGTTGGCGGCACCGGCCATGGTCAGGGACAGCCTTAGGCCGCCGTCACATTCGATGCAGGCGTATTCCGGGTCAGTGGGAGTGGGCCGGATGGCGATGAGTTTGGGGTTCACGATCTTTTCGGGTTCCGTATAGACTTCATAGTCCAGGCCCGCAATATGGGCGCTTCTGGGGCCGGTGTCCACGGCCTTGCCCTCCCGGATCTGGATCATGCTGCCGCCGCCGATACCCACGGTGCGGACGTCCAGGCTGTTTAAGTAGGTTTTGTGGCCGCCTACCTCGGCGTACTGGATCATGACCTTGCCGTCCTTGACGCAGGAGATGTCCGTGGAGGTGCCGCCAACCTCGAAGAAAATGCCGTCGGTGAGCTTTTCATACATCAGAGCACCGGCAACACCGGCGGCGGGACCGGAGAGAATGGTGAGAATGGGGCGGCTGCGCACCTCATCCACGGTCATAACGCCGCCGTCGCAACGCATGACCATCAGGGGGCTTTGAATCCCTGCGGCCTTGATGCTCTCGTCGGTCATAGAGGCGGCTTCCAGCATTTTGGGCATGATGCTGGCGTTGACCACTGCTGTCCGGGTGCGGATCTTTAAGCCGTAGAGCTTGGAAATGTCGTTGGTAGCGGTGCCGGGAAGCTTCCGCTCGCCGCATTGCTGCACTGTCAGATTTTCCCGTGTGGGGTCATCCACGCTGAAGGCCTCCGCTGCCACAAAGCTGGTGCAGCCGTCGGCCTGAAGGGAGTTCAGAGCGTCGGCAATGGCCTGGGAAATATCCGCCGCGGCGGTATCCACATAGGCGTTCCGGGACTGAAGGAACTTGCCGGGGGCAAGCTCAATGTCACCGATGGCTGTGTCGCCCTTGCTCTTGGCACCTTGCAGGCCGGTGCCCAGGGTGACGACGCCGACCTTGGCTACGTCGCCTTCCAGAAGGGCATTGGTGGCCTGGGTAGTACCGTGGGCGATAAAGACCACGTCCTCCGGGGCAATCTGGTACTGCTCCATGACCTTGTGCAGAACCTGGACAATACCGGCGGCTACGCCTTCCTTGGCAGTGTGGGTGGTGGGAGCTTTTACGGAGCCGATCAGCTCATAGGTGTCGTTGTCGATGGCGACGGCGTCGGTAAAGGTGCCGCCTACATCAATGCCAATGCGAACTTTCATAGTGGGTTCCTCCAATTCCAATGTTTCTGATTCAAGTGACTGTCCCATCCTTCAATGGAAGAGAAAAGTGACAGCTTCACCTTCCGTTCAAGGATGGGGAGGACGCCCTTCCGGACGTCCTCCCGGATTGCATTTTAGAAGTACAGGAAAGCGCTGAGAACCACACCGATAACGGCGATGGCCCACAGGTAGGGCAGCAGCTTCTTGGTGATGCCGTTGACATCCACTTCAGCGAAGTTGGCAGTCCAGACGTTCTGGGTGTTGGTGGGGTCGCCGCAGCCCTGGATCCGCTCAGCGGCCAGGAAAGCGCCCATAACAGCCATGGGGGACAGGGTGCCCAGGCCGATGACCAGAGCGGCGATGCCGCTGCCCAGACCAAACAGGTTCATGGGGCCACGGTACAGGGACAGAGGAGCCAGCAGGCTGAAGAAGATGATGTAACCGACCTTGCCGGAGGGAACCACCTTCAGCAGGAAGGGATTGAGGACTTCCTTGACCATGGGGTGAGTCACGGCCAGATACAGAATACCGATGCCGATCATAAGGATGATGGCGGGGGCACCGTCGGTGATGCCGTCATAGCAGGTCTTGACCAGGGTGTTCATGGCCTTGGAGAAGCCTTTCGCGGTAAAGATCAGGATCCAGGCAATGCCGACCATGAAGGCGGGGCAGACGGGAACCTTGAAGAAGGCAACCAGCACGATGGGAACCAGGGGGGTCAGCATAGCCAGGGTGCCCCGGACGCCGGTGAGCTGCTTGGAGGGCTCGGCGTCAGACACGGGAGCGGAGAAGGCGAACTTAATGCCGTTGCGCTTGAACTCAACGATGACCAGGATGATGGTAGCCAGGAAGGTGGCGATGAGCATATAGATCTCGAAGCCTTTGATCTGCTCAATTTCCAGACCAAAGATGCTGGAGAAGGTTTTCCAGTTGGCAATGTTGAAGGTCAGGCCGGTGGTGAAGGCCATCAGGAAAATGCAGGCGGCGCTCATGGCGGGGACGCCCACGGAAATCAGAATGGGCAGCACGATGGAGCCAACCATGATGATGGAGCCCAGGCCACTCAGGGTGGTGAACAGCAGGGCGCAGACAGCGACCATGATCAGGGTCACGACCAGGGGCCGATCACCGCCCAGTTCCGCGCTCTTCTTGATGATGTTTTCGGTAACGCCGGTCTTGTTCATAAGCTGACCCAGCCAGGCACCGAAGATAACGGCCATAATGGCGCTGCCCATACGGACAGTACCGGCTTCCAGGACGGTTTGCAGCCAGCCGATGGCGGCACCTTCCTCGTTCACGCCAACGGCGGGAACACCGGCGATGATACAGATCAGCACGGCCATCAGAGGCAGTGCCAGCAAGGTGGGGATCTTCTTCGACATCATCAGGGCGGCGATGATGAGGAAGACGACGATGATGAGAATGCCTTGTACCATAGTTGTTCTCCTTTTTTCCAGACTCTCGCCTGTTTTTTATTACATCCGCTAAGCGGGTGTTTACGGTTTACAGCGCTTCCACGGCCTCCCGGAAAGCGGCGGTGGAGGCACGGACTTCCTCCGGCCCCGGCTCCTTGCCCATGACAATGGCGCCGATCATCACGGCCTTGCAGCCGGCCTGGTAGAGGTGCTTGACTTCACTGGGCTTGATCTTCCGCTGGGTGGGGATCAGGCAGGGTTTTCCGGAATTCGCGGCAATGTGGCTGTAGCGGAGAATGTCGGCATAGTTTAAGTCAGTGCCATAGTTCTCGCCGGGCTGAACAGAGCATTCCAGCACGTCAATCTGGGATGCACGGACGGCGGCCAGGGTGCTGTCGGTATAGGTGTAGTCGATGGCGGCCATTTTGCTGAGGGTTTTGCTCTCCATCATGTGGCAGGGCAGATGGTGGCTGTAGGCGCTGAAGAAGCCCAGTCCCATTTCCTCCAGCTCCAGCCGCTCCTCCGGGGAGATGAAGGCGTCGGCACCGCCAGGCACCAGACCCACAGGTACGTCTCCGCAAAGGGCAATGAGCTTGCGCAGGAATTCCCGGTTTTCTTCATAGGTGCCAAAGGTGTGGCCGCTGGCCCGGTGCCATACGTTGCAGTGGACCTTTACGGCCTGAGCGCCGCCCTCCAGGGCGGCCTTTGCCAGATCCAGATCGTTGGAAGGCAGGCTTACCACCAGAGAGAAGGGGTTTTCACGGATCATTTTGCCAAAGTTCATAATCAAATCCTCCTGGATTGTATTTTAAAATGGAGCGCGGCTTAAAAAGGGAAGATCATCTGGCCATCAAAATGTTCTTGCGGATCAGACCCGCCATGGCAGAAAAATCTTCGTCTTTGGTTCTGGGACGCAGCAGATGAATGTGGGGGAGTTGGCCCTTTGGAAGCTGCTGGGCCAGCAGTTCCAGCAGTTCCTCCGCAACGCTGTCCTGAGACGGCGTCAGACCGGAAAGGTAAACCATGTCCAACCGGAACATCATGCAAAGCAAAGTGACAAGCCTGCTGAGATAATGGGACAATGCCGACTGGGGGGCCGTTTCGTGCTGATCCAGGGGCCCGGCAAACGCTTCACAAAAGCTGTCACGGATGGGCACTGGTTTCCCTTCCTGAAACACGGAAGCGACTACGCGGGTGCCCACACTGATGTGGGCGCTGTTTCTGGCAGCCGGATCCGATTCAGGCATGAGCGCGTCGGTTATGGTATAAACCGTAGAATACTGCTCTTCCACCGGTACCCGGAACCGGGTCATCAGGGCTTCCCGCAGGGAGATGTTGGCAGCGGAGAAGCCGGTGGAATACATGACGTTAAAATCACTGGAGCGCATATCCTCCTGGAACAGCAGGCCAATGCCCATGATTGGGGGCATGGATTCCTGCCAGAGGCGGATACGGTCGCAGATCAGGTTCAGCAGCTCATTGCCGCTGAGAAACTGCTTTGACAGGGTGGCGCTGTACAGAGGCTCCAGAGCCATATTGAAGCAGGTGACGCATACATCCCGGCGGCTCACTTCGATTACAGGAATGGAGCCGAATTGGGGATTGATGGCCAGCTCTGTGCGGCTGCGCCCGGCGGTGGTTACGGTGCCCGCCTCCACAAGAAGCCCTTCCTCCAATAAATCGGAGACCAGAGTGGAGACGGTACTGGCGGCCAGCTCCGTTTCATGGGCAATTTCAATGCGGGACAGGCCTCCATGCTCCATGACCTTGCTGAGGATCACATGCCGGTTTCTGCGCTTGACATCTTTCAGTCCACGTTTTTGCATTGTGGAGCACCTTCTTTCTGTAAGGTGCTTATTTCGAAATTCGAATCCGTTATTACGGAATCCGAAATAAGTATCTTCATACTAACATTCTCCGAATTAAAAAGCAATAGGCTTTTTGCTTTTCTCTGTTTTCTACATTTTTTGCCATGGAAATTTGGGCTAAGTGCCAAAGGGGGAGCGGGAGGAGCAGAGAGATCATCCTCGTATCGGTGTTGTGAAGCACCCTGGATTCTGGTATAATGCTTTGGAAAGGGCAGGTATGTTTGCCTTGCCTAAAAATTCTCTGGAAATGGATAGGAGAAGGGAAAAATGAAATGAGCTGCAATATGGATTTTCCTGGCCCAGATCATCCAGCATGAAATTGACCACTGCAATGGGGTGCTGATATAAAAAGAACGGTGCAGAATTGGGTGGTTCCAATTCTGCGCCGTGTTTCATTTGATGTCAGCGTTGTGATAACCTCTCCCTGAATGAAAATGCACCGCCAAACCAGTTCCTTACTGTGCTTTAACTAAATTATCAATGGTAACATCTTCACCTTGTTGGATAATATCGTACGAACCAGTAGCTGTTTTTTCTATCTCAAATCCGTATACACCATCGCCATTATCTGATGAATAGCGAAATTGGATTAAGTCAATGGGGAGGTGTAGGTTCTGCGATGTGTGACTTGCAGGACTGATAAATGGAGAGAAAAGCCCATCCTTATTTCTAACTTGGTTTTTGCTTTACAAAAGAAAATTTTGGCAGTATCATAAAGGCAGAAATCCAAATTTTAACGGAGGAAAACAATATGGAACGTGTATGCAAGTTTCTGAAAGATGCCGGAACTTATTATCTGGCAACCGTAGAGGGCGACCAGCCCCGGGTTCGGCCCTTTGGCACTGCCCACATTTTCGAGGGAAAGCTGTACATCCAAACCGGGAAGGTCAAGCCTGTTTCCAAGCAGCTGATTGCAAACCCAAAAGCGGAAATCTGCGCCTTCCATGGTGGAAAATGGGTACGGATTGCCGGGGACCTGGTGGAGGATGACCGCGTAGAAGCCCGGAAATCTATGTTGGACGCTTACCCCAGCCTGCGGAAGATGTACGATGAGAACGACGGCAATACCCAGGTGTTTTATTTCAAAAACGCCACCGCAACCTTCTCCTCCTTCACCGAAGCTCCTGAAACTGTGAAATTCTGAATCAATGAATCGAGCGGAACTGGAACTACAGGGAGAGAAGCCGATGGATGTGAGCTATGAGGCCACCTTATCCAAAACCAAAGCCCGGAGGCGAAGAGGATGATCCGGCAATTTCAGAAGTCTGATACGGAACGTGTGATGCAAATTTGGCTTCACGGAAATGAAGAGGCTCACGACTTTATTCCAAAAGAATATTGGCGATGCAATTATGAGCAGGTCAGCGAGCAGATTTCAGAGGCAGAGGTTTCTGTTTGTGAAAGCAATGGAGAAATCCAGGGTTTTTTAGGCATTATGGACGGGTATATTGCGGGCATTTTTGTGGATAGCCGCTACCGCTCCCGGGGGATTGGGAGGCAGCTTTTGGAATATGCAAAACAGAGGCATGATACGCTGACATTGAGTGTGTATCAGAGAAATAAGCGAGCTGTTTCCTTTTATCTTCGTGAAGGATTTTCCATACAGTCACAGGGAATTGACGGAAATACAGGAGAAACGGAATATATGATGCTTTGGAGGAAAAATAGCAACGAGTCCAAGCCTTATAGGACAAAGACCCCGTCAGCATTTATGATGCTGGCGGGGTAAGCTATACTGGCTATGCTTGTGCTTTGGAAGAAAACGTGGGCAGGCTGCCAAGGTTGTTGCTTTCACTGCCGTCAGGAATGGCTTTCAGGTACTCGGTATCTCCCCGATGGGCAATGCCCACACCGGCAATCTGGCCTTGCTTTGCCATGGAAACTGCGTCAGGCTTGGAAACGAAGGATTCGTCAGACAGCTTGTAGCCGGTGATCCTGCCGCCTTCTTTTACAAGACCGACGATGTGCTTGGCATTGGGGGTGGCTTGTGGGATCTGATCCAGTGTATTCTTGACGAGATTGTATTGCTCCATTTTCATCGCTCCTTTGGTAGTAGTTTTTTCATTGAGAACTAAAATATACAAACTCTTTTATGTAGCGGAGAGAGCAATGCGGAAAATTTGATACGCTGTATACAAAGAAAAGCCATTCAAAACATATGACAAAGCCGCTGATTTCGCAAGAAAATCAGCGGCTTTGGTACGAGTGGCGAGATTCGAACTCGCGGCATCTTGGTCCCAAACCGACCTTTTAACTTTTTTCTAATCTTTTCCAATGGTTTCTGGTGAGTTTTACTCCGGAAACAGATGCTTTCCGCAACTCTTGCCTCCACTGTTTCCGGGTGCTCCGGGGCTGTCTATGGTCAGAAATGTGGTCAAAACCGTCTCCTAACTGCGGCAGATACGCTGCTGAGTGGGAGACGGTTTCGGTTTGGTGATTGTAGCTTGGATTGGGGGATTAGTCAAGTGATTTCTTGAGGTCAGGAATTGGGATGCTGTAAACAAAGAAGAGAATTTTGGGAGCACAATGGATACTGTAACACTGTGACAATGATGAAAATGATAATAGAAAGTGAAAACTTGTTCTGATCTACAACACGGGCCCTATACTTCGTGCTCGCGCATTGACATTTCGTCAAACACATGGTAGAATATCGTCACTTATTATATATTTTTGGCATTGCAGGAGGGTGATTCCATGAACGGCTATATGACTACAAAAGAAGCTGCTAAGAAATGGGGCATCACACAAAGGCAAGTACAAAATCACTGTAAGAAGGATCGGATTCCAGGAGTGATGACGCACGGAACAACCTACATGATACCTGAAGATGCGACAAGACCGGTTTACGGTTTTTTCTCCGGAAAACCATCAGAAAAGGAAGACGCTGGAAAACAGGCATTTTCATGCAATTATGACGGCTAAGGGAGAAAGAACGAGATGAAGCCACCGAGTTCCGGAGTATTTTTAATTAAGCGCCCGTTTGATTTGCAGGAAGCGGTCGTACTGCTGGATGTTTATCTCGGCATGGTTAAGAATGGTGTGCCTATTACTAAGGCTGCTGAGAAAGCATCCGTGCGTCTGCGCAACCTTGCAAAGAGCAATGGCTACGCGGTTAGTGACAGCTATCGTAGTGCAGATGGGCTGGCCAACCGCCTCCGTAGTCTGGGCGGTCTTTATGAGGGGCAAGAGTCAAAATCTGCTCCGGGGACAGCCATGTTTGCTGAGGCAGTTTCACTCTACAAAAACGACAGAGCTCAATACGAAAAAATATTGAGCACCGAAAAAGAGACATCGCAAACCATTATATGTGACGAGTCAGAGGATGCATACGAAGCGTTTGATGTTAGGCCCGATTGGATAAAGTTCGACTTTACAAATTCTCAGAGTTTTGCTTACACGCTACCGGTTCATTGTGTAATAGGTGGGGTGCCTATCGCAGGAAAAAACTGGGCACGTATTCTTGTCGGCATCACGGAACGCGAACTTGCTAAACATAATCCGGCAATGGACGGGCTATATAAAGAATCTTTGATTGCCGAAAAAAAAGACCGTCCCTACCTGCTGGAGGAACGATTTGAGGGCCGTCACTGTGCGCAACTTTCAAATGGAAAATGGATATGTGTAAATTATAGCATTCCAAGACTCATGGAGATGATACGAGTTCTTTGCTTGCGGTGTGGGTATACAGAGAAGCAGATTATCCTCTATGGTGCGCCTAAATACTCGACGACAGGGGCAAAGACATATGAGGCTAAGTCATCTCCGGTGAAGAAAAAAGACAAAACGTTAGCAACATCGGGCTATGGCATCCCAATAGAAAAATCTGAAGCATTTCTTCAGTCTGCCGGACTCCACGGAGCAACGGTAAAAGAAATCATCGAGGCAATCCAGCCTGGTGCAGCAGTTTTATCTACTACCGCTGCATTAGATGGAAGCATGAACGTGATAGTTATGCCGAGTAATCGGTACGTCCATGTTGATTGCTTCGTTGATTTGGATGAAGCAGAAGAAGCTCTGGGCAGGATATTGAAAACACATTTTGCGCAGTTCGGTGGATACAGCAATAACCTGCTTCTCTTCGGAGCCGCTTCTCAAGAACTGTCCATGTTTTTGAATGATAACGACTGTGAGAATATCGATGCGGCGTATGCCATTGCCCGATTCCTTTTTGAGAAGAAGGCCGTGGCAGGGGCACCATATAAATTTTCAATGCCGCATATCTTCGAGAAGGAACCGGACTACCCAATGACCCTGCGCGGTCTGATGATTCATCTTGCCAGAAGCAATGGTGGTCTTCTGTATGTCTCTGACGCAAAGGACTACCTCCAGAAGACCATGCTCACCTATGGCGGTATCGGTCAGCTTCTACAGCTTGGCTCATCCAACACCTTCCTTATTTATGATTCAGACCGCTATCTTCTGAGTGAGTCATTAGGAATCGATGATGCCTGGTGTATGCGGATGCATGGCCGATTGGATGATCTGTTCCGTAAGGCAAACGTGGCGTATGTCATACCAAGAGATATTAATGTGGCATGGCTGACAACATTGCCGGCATTGCCGCATGGATTGGCTTGGACACTCCTTCTATTACAAGAAGTGCTGGACAAGTATCCTGCTATCGGTTTCAAATCCGTATCTCCAGATTTGAACCAGTCGCACGACACACTTGCCGCCGCGTTTGTCCCGATAGATTCTCCGCTCCAAACCTTCCCGGATGTGGTTACACTCTTTATGGAGGAACACCATGATTTGCCAATGCGCATACCTGGTAAAGACCTGCGGCTTGAGCTGCGTGACGCGGGGATGCTGGAAAACAGCGAGATGATATATTCGCTACCAAAGGCGCTAAACGATTATCGTTTCGCATGGTCAAACGAAAATAAAACAGTATATGTACGCGGAAATAAGTAAGCGCAGCATATTGGAATAGAGGTCAACCTATGTACGGATATGAGTGGACGGGTCAAAACGGCATTTACCGTCTGTCTGTTAACAGCAAAATCGAAAAAGAGATTCGTCCCGTGTTCAAAGAGGAGCTGGATTACTTTGGCTTTAACGAACACTGGACATATCCGGACACGGAGGCACCGCTGCTGTGGGCCGAAGGCATTCGGCGCTATGTCTTGAACGGTAGCTGTGTTGCAGAGGCAGTAGGTGGTGGATTTTATACTAAGCCAACTATTAAAATATATAGCGAGGGGCTGAAACTAGAGCCCATTGATATTGATGCACTGTGGAAAGAGAACGAACGGCTGATGCTGGGGCTTGAGAAGACAGCGATGGATTTTATTCGCAAGACCTATACCAAGTACAGTAAGAAAGGCATGGCGTTTACCGTAGCCTTCAGCGGAGGTAAAGATTCACTGGTGCTCCTTGATCTTGTTGCTCGTACGCTTTCTCCGGATAAGTTCTCTGTTGTGTTCAGCAACACCGGCATGGAACTTTCCACAACGATCCAGTCTGTTGAAAAGGCAAAGGAACACTGGTCATCGCTCAAGTTTTACGAGGCCAAAAGCCACCTGAAGCCCACGGATAGCTGGGAAGAATTTGGCCCTCCGGGAAGAAGAATGAGATGGTGCTGCGCTGTTCATAAATCAGTACCGACGATTTTGCTCCTAAGAGAAATAACCGGAAACTATAATATAAAGGTTGTAGTCTTTGATGGCGTGAGGGCTGAGGAAAGCGCCGCGAGAGCTGATAGAGATGAGATTAGTGTTGGCGCAAAAAACATTAATCAAATTAATTGTAGTCCGATTCTGAAATGGGGAACATCCGAGTTATTCATCTATTTAATTCACAACAGCATTCTTTTCAATGAAGCTTATCGAAAAGGACTGTTCCGAGTCGGCTGTATTGTATGCCCCATGTCTTCTGCTTGGTGGGATGGTATTGTAAACGACTGCTATCCAGATGAGATGCGGAAGCTTCTTTCAAATGTTGAAAGCTATGCCCGCGCTACAAAGCCAGACAGTGAAGTGAAAAAATTTATAGAGCAAGGTGGATGGAAGGCTCGTATGGGTGGTCGTGGGCTCCAGAATGGTGGACGTCCGCGATCGGGAGATTGAGGCCTTCCAGCC
>CAYMWT010000029.1:0-14782 GCA_964394055.1 uncultured Oscillospiraceae bacterium | reverse complement strand
CTTTGAGTACGGTGTCTGCACCGAATCCGAGGCCAAGAAGCTGGTTCCCCAGGACATCGACGCCGCTGCTGATGTGTTCCTCTTCAGCTCCACCGGCATGGAGAACCTGAATCAGGCCAGCTGCCTGGCCGAGCTGGGCGGCAAGTACCTGGAGAACGTGAAGGCCAACTATCCTGAGAGCCTGGTCAAAAGCGTGACCTATGAGGACGGCGGCGTGTACGGCGTTCCCATGACCACCAACACCTACTTCATGTACTATGACAAGAGCGTCTTCACCGAGGAAGACGTGAAGAGCCTGGACACCATGCTGGAAAAGGGCAAGGTTGCCTATCCCATCACCGACGGCTTCTATAACGCCGCCTTCTACATCGGCAACGGCTGCACCTTCTTCGGCGAGGAAGGCACCGACCGTGCCTCCGGCATCCAGCTGGGCGGCGAGAAGGGCACTGCCGTTACCAACGCGCTGGTTGACCTGGTTAAGAACCCCAACTTCATTGCCGCGATCCCCTCTGACGCCATTGCCATGATGCGGGAAGGCAACTGCGACGCTTACGTCTGCGGCACCTGGCAGGCGGCCCAGACCCAGGAAGTGCTGGGCGACAACTTTGGCGTTGCCATGCTGCCCACCTTTAAGATTGACGGCGTAGACGTGCAGATGCGTCCCTTCACCTCCTCCAAGGCCATCGGCGTCAAGGCTACCACCGCCTATCCCGAGGTGGCTCTGAATCTGGCGATGTGGCTGGGCGGCTACGAGTCCCAGAAGTACCACTACGAGACCCGTGGCTACATCCCCTGCGAGAACCAGCTGATCAGCGAGGTCCAGGACGATCCCATTTGCCGTGTGGACTCTCAGACCATCAAGGAAATCGCTATGCCCCGGAGCTGCTTCGCCGAGTACTCCTACTTCTGGACCCCCGCTGAAAGCATGGGCACCGAACTTCGGGACGGCGCTGTGACCCACGAGAACGCCGCCGAGAAGACGGAAGCCTTCAACGTTGCAGCAAACACCTCCGGCCTGAACTAAGAAGCATGAGGGACTGAGTACATGGTTACGAAAGAGAAGAGAATTCCTGAAGAGATCGTCACCGTACACAGCGCCCTGAAAAACGGTTCTGTCATGGTCGCCCTGTCCTCAGTTATCTGGGGATGGGGCTGCCTGGTCAGAAAGCAGTTTACCAAGGGTGCCCTGTATCTGGCGTCTGAAATTCTGATCGTCCTTTACATGGTGCGCTCCGGTTTCCACAACCTGAGCAAGCTGATCACTCTGGGTGAGATGGAGCAGCAGAAGATCTGGAACGAGGCAAAGAGCCTGTTCGAGTATGTGGACGGCGACCGTTCCCTGACCATTCTGCTCTACGGCATCGTCACCGTTGCGGCTCTGGTGCTGGCTGTACTGCTGGCCCGTATGTCCATCAAGAGCGCCTACAAGGCGGAAGTTGCCTATAAAAACTGCAAGAAGGTTCCCGACTTCCGTACCGAGGTGCGGGATCAGTTTGACAAGAATCTGCACACCACCTTACTGTCCCTGCCCATTCTGGGCGTGCTGGCCTTTACCGTGCTGCCCCTGCTGTTCATGACCTGCATGGCCTTCACCAACTACAGCGTCATCGACAACAAGCTGGTGCTGTTTGACTGGGTGGGTCTGCACAATTTCAAGCGGATGCTGGATCTGAACGGCAGCCTTGGTCAGACCTTCTGGTCTGTGCTGGGCTGGACTCTGGTCTGGGCCGTTGTTGCCACCTTCTCCAACTACATCCTGGGCGTTCTGCTCTCCGTGTTCATCAACTGGAAGGAGATCCGGGCCAAGAAGTTCTGGCGGTTCTGCTTCGTGCTGACGGTGGCCGTGCCTCACTTCGTCACCCTGATGATCATTCGGCAGATGCTTCAGCCCACCGGCGCGGTAAACGTGCTGCTGCAAAACCTGGGCTGGATCGACGCACCCCTGCCCTTCTTCACGGATACCACCTGGGCCCGGGTGTCGGTCATTCTTATCAGCATCTGGGTCAGCGTGCCCTATGTACTGCTTCAGATCACCGGTATTTTGCAGAACATCCCTGCTGAGCTGTATGAGTCCGCCCGGATCGACGGCGCCGGCCCTGTGGTGACCTTCTTCAAGATCACCATGCCCTACATGCTCTTCGTCACCACGCCCTATCTGATTACCTCCTTCACCGGCAACATCAACAACTTCAACGTCATCTTCCTGACCTCCCAGGGCCTGCCCCGGGCTGTGGAATCCACCGCCGGCAAAACCGATCTGCTGATCACCTGGCTCTACAAGCTGACCATCGACAACCAGTATTATGACATCGGCGCCGTTATCGGGATTATGACCTTTGTATCGCTGAGTATCGTATCGCTGCTGACCTTCCACTACAGCGGCTCCTACAAGAATGAGGAGGGATTCAGATGAGTGAACAAACCCAAGTTGCCCGGAAGGTGAAAAAGCCCCTTCGCAGACGGATACCCATCATCCTGGCCCATGTGCTGCTGGCGGTTCTGGCCTTTATTTGGCTGATTCCCATTTTCTGGGTTGTGCTTACCAGCTTCCGTGGCACCCAGGGCTCCTACAGCTCCACCTTCCTGCCCACGGTCTATTCCCTGAAGAACTATGTAAAGCTGTTCACGGACTTCTCCGTATTCAACTTCCCCCAGATGCTCCTCAACACCCTGATCGTGGCCGCGGCAAACTGTTTGATCTCCACCTTCTTTGTGGTGAGCGTTGCCTACACCCTGTCCCGGCTTCGCTTCCCCTCCCGGAAGAAGATCATGAACATTGCCATGATCATCAACCTCTTCCCCGGCTTCATGGCCATGATCGCCAACTACTACATCTTCAAGATGCTGGGCTGGCTGGACGGCCCCATGCTCCGGGTCGCCATGATCGCGGTGTACGCAGGCGGCGCTGGCGTTGGCTATCACATTGCCAAGGGCTTCTTTGATACCATTCCCATCGCTCTGGACGAGGCTGCCATGCTGGACGGCGCCACCAAGTTCCAGGTGCTGCTGAAGATCATTATGCCCCTGAGTAAGCCCATTGTTGTCTACACCCTGCTGACCTCCTTCGCCGGCCCCTTCAAGGACTTTATGCTGGCAAAGGTGCTCTGCGGCCCCAACAAGGCCTACTACACCGTGGCGGTTGGTATGTACCAGATGCTGGAAAAAGAATACATTGACGAGTGGTTCTGCAGCTTTGCCGCTGCTGCCGTCATTATTTCCATTCCCATTGCCGCCCTGTTCCTGGCCACCCAGAAGTATTATGCCACCGGCGTCAGCGGCGCTGTGAAGGGCTAAGGCTTTCTCCTGACTTCATACCCCCCAACAATACAGGCAGCCCCTATGGTTTCGGCCATAGGGGCTGCGCTTATGTTTACACAGTGGCATCAGGCGTTGAACACATATTGATCCAGCCGCCGGAAGGCCTCCTCTACCCGGCTTAAGGGCAGCGCCAGGTTCATCCGGATGTGGGTCGGCCCGAAGAAGGCCCGGCCATCCTGCCAGACAACGCCCACGTCCCAGCCTGCTTTCAGAAGCGCGTCCATGGTCTTTCCGGTCTTTTCCAGCCATTTGCCGCAGTCCAGGAAGAGCATATAGGTACCCTGGGGCCGGGAGACGGTCACGCCGTCAAAGTGCTTTTCGATGTAGTTACAGGCAAAGTCCACGTTGCCGGTAAGAACCTGCCGCAGCTCCTCCAGCCATTCATAGCCCTGGGGCTGGTATGCGCCGATGAGGGCGTGCATACTCATGACGTTCATGGAGTTGTAGTGGCTGAGGCTGCTTTCCTTGTCGCAGCGATCTTTTAAACGGGAATTGTAGATGATGTGATAGCTGCCCACCAGACCCGCCAGATTAAAGGTCTTGGAGGGAGCGTAGAAGGCAACCGTCCGCATTTTGGCGTCCTCGCTGATGCTCTGGGTGGGAATGTGCTTGACGCCGGTCATGAGGATGTCGCTCCAAATTTCGTCGGAGATCACCATGACGTCATACTTTTTGTACAGCTCCATAGCCTTTTCCAGCTCCCACTTTTCCCAGACCCGGCCTGTGGGATTGTGGGGAGAGCAGAGTATGGCGGCGTGGATTTTCTGTGCCCGGAGCTTTTCCTCCATGTCCTCGTAGTCCATCCGCCAGATGCCGTTTTCGTCTTTTTTCAGGGGCGAATGGACAATATCATAGCCGTTGTTTTCCAGGCAGTGGGTAAAGCCCACATAGGTGGGACTGTGCACCAGCACCTTGTCGCCTCTGGAACAGTACACGTTCATGGCGGTGACCACGCCGCCCAGAACGCCGTTTTCGTAGCCGATGTTTTCCCGCCTCAGGCCGGTGACACCGTTGTGGGTTTCCTGCCAGCGGATGATGGCGTCATAGTATGCTTCCGTAGGCTCGAAGTAGCCGAAGGTGGGCTGGGCGGCCCGGTTCACCATGGCCTCCTGAATGGTGGGCACCACCGGAAAGTTCATGTCCGCGATCCACATGGGGATCACGTCGAAGCCCTCTCTGGGAGCGGGATAGGAGGAACCGGGAGCGCCTACCAGGTCCACCGCAATGGCGTCCTTGCCCCTCCGATCCAGAATGGATGTAAAATCGTATTTCATTGAGATTCTCCTTGGAATGAAATTGGTTGAAGTGGCTGTGCTGCGCTTCTATTATAGGGAATGTGTCGGAGAAAAGCAAGAAGGCGGCGAAAAAAAGCCGGAAGAGGGTTAACAGAATGAGATTCCGGGTGTAGAATGCAGCGTGAAAAAGCAAGGGCGTCTTTTAGGAGTTTTTCCTGGAAGACGCCCTTGCTTTTTCCCGGCTTCTACAGTACAATGATGCCCAAAAGGAGAGATTGCCGTGAAAAAGCGAAGGTATCTGCTTCTGCCCTGCCTGGGGCTTATGCTGCTGCTGTTCTGCCGGCCCGGACAGGAGCTGCCGGGCTGGGGGAAAATGGATCACCTGTCCGCCTCCTGGCAGAGAAAGCTGAAGGGAGAAATTCTCCAGGTGGCCCGGGCCTGTCCGGAGGAAAAAGGGGACAGAGATGCCCTGGAGGACGCCCTGATCCGGGAGGGGTGGACGGTGGAGGACAGCGACAAGATCTATCCATCCTATCTGGCCAATCCCGCGGCCCTGATTCGCTTTTGGGAGGAGGCGTCCGCCGGGAAAAACACCGACGGCGGCTTTCTCCGGGTCAGCGAGGACGGAGGCTTCAGCCTGACCCGGTTCATCCACAGTAAGGGAGAGACGATCTGCGCTCTGATCAGCGTGGGATGGGAAGGGGACATAATGCAGATCCGCCGCCAGGAGGTTCTGCCGGTGTATGATATGGTATTGGCGGACTGGGGCACCTTCTATTACCGCCTGTTCCCGGAGGATCCCCACTACATCGATTACATGCAGGTGCGCCTGAATCCGCCGGACAGGGAGCGGTATGATCTGTGCCGGAAGTACATTTTACCCGTTGGCTATCAGATGGTGAACCTGTTCCTGGTGGACTGGGCGGAAGGAGACTGGGAAAATCTGGCCTTTTCTGATGTGTTTGAATACCTGTATGAAATGGAAACCGGAGAAAACGGCTTCTCCTGGACAGATTACGTTGACCCTGAAAATCACAACAGGGCCATTGTACCAACGGCCCTGTTTGAAGACATGCTGCTGTCCTATTTTTCCATATCCCGGGAGGAGCTGCGGTCACGGGCCGGGTGGACGGAAAACGGGTATCCCTGGCGCACCTTCTTCGGGGATGATCTGACCTCCAGAAGCTATCCCATTTGCGAGCCGGAAATCGCAGAGGTACAGGAAAACGAGGATGGTACCTTCACCCTCTGGGTTCGGGTAGGCTCCCCGGAAAAGAAGACGGACTGCCTGTTTGCACATGCGGTTACCATTCGCCCTTTGGCGGACGGGTCTTTCCAATATGTATCCAACAGGGTGACGGAAGTAGGCCCCTGGGGGCTGCCCTACCACCAGGCCCGATTCCAATTGGATTACTGAGCGAAAGGGGCTATTTCAGTGGGAACAGGGCGTTTTCGTAATCCTTTACAAAGTAGCGGATATTGGCCCGCCCTTTTGCGCAGATGGTATGCCCTTCCGCTTCCAGCTTTTCCTTCTGGGCCTCCACGCCGCCGGGGTATTTGGGATTCAGCTCGCCCCCTGCCTTCAGGGTTCGCCAATAGGGCGTTTCCGATTCCCGGCGCTGGAAGCTGGCCCAGGCCGCAATGGAGACGAAGATTCCCGCCGTGATCGGCTCGGTAAAGTCGGCGTGGTTTTCTTCGGCAAAGTATGCCCGGAGCTCTCCCACGGTGGTCAGCTTGCCCCAGGGGATCCGCTTCATCTCCTGGTCGTAGGCAATGGGCGGCGCAAAATACATCCGGTTTCCGCCGTATTTTTCGATACTTTTGGGGTCTGTGATGATTTGCAGCTTGGGCATATCCTTGCAGTCATGGAGCATTGCGTTAAAATCCTTTGTTTCTTCGTTTGCCATGTTGAGCCACCTCCTGGAATCAGGATACAACATTTTTACGTTACATGCAATGAGACGGTTTTGGAAAAGAATTAAAGAATTAAAAATCCGGGATAAAGCCCACATCCGCGGAATCCGCCTCTTGGGTGAAGCCCTCCAGATCGTTTAAATACATCCAGCTGAGCACCGCGTCATATTCTTCGTCTGTGATCCGGCGGTCAAAGGGAGCAGCCAGCCCGCCCATGGGGGTATACTGCCGCATCAGGCTCACCAGCACCTCACCGGGGGCAAAGTGCTCCCCGATCCAGTCCAGCACCCGCAGAGAATTGTCTACACACCCGGGGAGAATCAGGTGGCGAATCACCGTTCCCCGGGTGATTTTGTCCCCATTCCACTGTACCGGCCCGGTCTGGCGCACCATTTCTTTGATGGCGGCGGTGGCTGTGGGAAAGTAGTCCGCCGCTCCGGAGAGAGCCTGGGCCAGTCCGGGGTCTGCGTACTTTAAATCCGGCAGATAAATGTCAATGGCCCCTTCCAGTTCCCGCAATGTTTCAAATCGCTCATAGCCGCCGCAGTTGTATACCACCGGAACGGGAAGCTTTGGGGTGAGGGCCGGAAGAATGGTGGGCAGAAAATGGGTGGGTGTCACCAGGTCGATGTTCTCGGCGCCCTGGGCGATCAGGTCTTCAAACAGTGCCCGAAGCTCCGACGAATCCATGGCCCTGCCCACGGCCCCGCCGCTGATGGCCTTGTTCTGGCAGTATTTGCAGCCCAGAGTGCAGCCACCGAAAAAGACTGCGCCGCTGCCACCGTTTCCGGCCAGGGCCGGTTCTTCCCATTTGTGGAGCATGGCCTTGGCCACCAGGGCTGTATCCGGGCAGCGGCAAAAGCCAAGACTTCCCTTGGATCGATCTGCCCCGCATTGCCGGGGACAGAGGGTACATAGCTTGTAGTCCATAATATCCCATCCTTTTAGGGAACATCATATCAGTTTTTCCCAGCTTTCGCAACCCAATCTTTACGTTTGGGGAAATTTGTGGTATGATATTCATAAACCATACCCAAGGAGGGTACACCGATGGAAATTCGTTTCGCCGGAGAAGGGGACATTCCCGGCCTGATCGGGCTGTTAAAGCAGGTGGGTGAGGTACACCACCAGATTCGCCCGGATCTGTTTCACGCCGGGGCCCAGAAATATGACGAGGCAGCTCTGAAGCAGCTGCTCAAGGACAGCAGCCGCCCGATTTTTGCCGCCATTCTGGAGAAAAAAGTGATCGGCTATGTCTTCTGCATTCTTCAGGAGACTAGGGGAGAGCCGGCCCTGGCAGACCGGAAGGTGCTCTACATCGACGACCTGTGCGTAGACCAGGCTGCCCGGGGCGGCGGCGTGGCGAAAGCCCTCTACGATCACACCTGCGCCTATGCGAGAGAGCTTCACTGCGATGCCGTGACACTGAACGTCTGGTGCGGCAATGACCGGGCCATGCATTTTTATGAAAAGTGCGGCCTGAAGCCACAGAAGATCGGCATGGAATATATTTTAAAGTAAGGAGACCACATATGGCCTTTGACGCGACCTTTTTATCCGCGGTGCTGGGCGAGGTGGAGGAAAAAGCCTTAGGCGGACGGGTGGACAAGATCCACCAGCCCAGCCGGGACGCTTTGATTCTCCACATCCGGGGGAAGGAAAGCCGGGAACGGCTGCTGTTTGCCCCCAATCCCACAGCGCCCCGGCTTCATCTCACTGCGGCCTCTCCGGAAAATCCGGCGGAGCCGCCTATGTTCTGCATGCTGCTGCGAAAGCACCTTCTGGGCGCCAGACTGGCAAGCATCCACCAGCTTCCCATGGAGCGTGCGGCTTTCTTCACCTTTGACTGTACCGACGAAATGGGCTATCCCGTGCAGAAGACCCTGGCGGCGGAGCTGATGGGCCGCACCTGCAACCTGTACCTGCTGGATGGGGACGGCCGGATCATCGACTGCCTGCGGAGAATCGGTCTGGACGAGAGCGCCAAGCGGGCGGCTCTGCCTGGGCTTAAATACCAGCTTCCCCAGCCGGTGGAAAAGCTTGACCCCAAGGGTGAGGTGGACTATGTTGCCCTTCTGAAGGATCCCGGCGCGGATGTTCTGGCTGACCGGCTGATGGACTGCCTGGGCGGGCTTTCTCCCCTGGTGTGCCGGGAGGCGGCGCTGTATGCCGCCGGAGATGTGGATGCCCGGGTATCCCTCTGCGATCCGGAGGAGACGGGACGGAAGCTTTCTGACTTCTTCCGGGAGGTTATGAACCATCCGGCCCCCTATTACTATGCTTTGGCGGACGGCACCCCCAAGCAGTTCGCCTTCTGCCCCATAAGGCAGTACGGCGGGTGCCAGAAGGCGGAGTCCTTCAGCGCGTTGCTGGACAGCTACTATACCCTCCGGGATCGGAAGGACGCCATGCGGCAAAAAAGCCAGTCCGTCCGGAAGACCGTGCAGAACCTGTGCACCCGGTTGAGCCGGAAGCTGGCCATTCAGGAGAAGGAACTGAAGGCCACCTATGACCGGGAGCGGCTTCGACAGCTGGGGGACATCCTCACCGCCAACCTTCACCGGATCGTGAAGGGACAGACCAAGGTGGTGTGCGAGGATTTCTATGACGAGAATATGTCTCAGATTGAAATTCCCCTCAGCCCCATTTTGTCACCCCAGCAGAACGCTGCCAAATTTTACAAGGACTACACCCGGATGAAAAACGCCGAGAAGGAGCTGACCCACCAGATCGCCCTGGGGGAAGGGGAGCTGAGCTACCTGAAAAGCGTCCTGGAGGAGCTGAACCGGGCAGGCACCGAGGGTGAACTGGAAGAGATTCGCCGGGAATTGCAGGAGGGCGGCTATCTCCGGCCGGACACCGGGAAGCGGAAGATGAAGCTTCCCAAGGTGGCCCCCATGCGCTTTACCTCCACCGACGGTTACCCCATTGCCGTGGGCCGGAACAACAGGCAGAACGAGGAGCTGACCTTCAAATCCGCCAGAAAGGACGACATCTGGTGCCACGCCTCCAAGGTTCACGGGGCCCATGTGATCATCTCCTGCGGCGGCGCCACGCCTCCGGACGATACCGTCACCCAGGCCGCCCAGCTGGCCGCCTACTATTCGGAATCCACCGCCGGTCAGAACATCCCCGTGGATGTGACCAGCGTCAGACAGGTAAAGAAAATACCCAACGGCAAGCCCGGCATGGTGATCTACCACACCTACAAAACCGTGATCTGCAATCCCTATGGGGAAATTGTGGTGGACGCGCTGAACGCGGAAAGAAAAGAAGACTGAATTTTCCATGCCTTACGGGAATCCGGGGCAATCCAATTCAGGTATTTGCATTTCTTTGCGGTTTGCCGTATACTGATACAGAAAAAATTGGCCGGAGACCGGCCATAACATTGGAAGGAGCATTTTCCCCATGAACACCATTGCGAATATGGTTTTTGACGAAGAGCGGGCGCTGTATGCTGCCCGGGAGGTTTTGGTGAAGGACTGCCGCTTTGACGGCCCGGCGGACGGCGAAAGCCCCCTGAAGGAGTGCGCCGATATCGGAGTGGACAGCTGCTGGTTTAACCTGCGCTATGCCTTTTGGCACGACACAAATCTGAAGCTTTCCAATTCAGAGCTGACCCCCCTGTGCCGGGCGGCCCTGTGGTACTGCAAAAACGTGGAGATCAGGGATACGAAGCTGCACGGCATCAAGGCCCTGCGGGAGTGCGGAGACATCCGGATGAAGGACTGCGAGATCCGTTCCCCGGAATTCGGCTGGTTCACCCGGGACGTTTCCATGGACAACTGCGATGTGGAGGGCGAATACTTTATGATGCGCTCCGACCGGCTGCATTTCCGGAATGTGCATCTGAACGGAAAGTATTCCTTCCAGTACATCACCGATTCCCTGTTTGAAAACTGCGTGCTGAACACCAAGGACGCCTTCTGGCACGGAAAGAACATCATGGTCCGCAACTGCACGGTGACGGGGGAATATCTGGCCTGGTACAGTGAGAATATCACCTTTGACCACTGTAAGATTGTGGGCACCCAGCCCCTTTGCTACTGCAAGGATCTGAAGCTCATCGACTGCGAAATGGTGGACACGGATCTGAGCTTTGAACGCTCGGAGGTGGAGGCCACCCTCACCGCTCCCATTGTCAGCATTAAAAATCCCCTGTCCGGTTCCATCCGGGTTCCCGCTGTGGGCCAGGTGATCCGGGACATCGACGGGGCACTGGGCGAAGTGATCGTGGGATAACGTTTAAAAAAGGAGCCTGATGTATGGAGCGATCCGGAAAGCACCTGGGAAAAACCCTTGGGGCCCTGGCAGGGATATCTGCCCTGGCCGCGGCCACTTCTTATATGACCACCCGTCTGTTTGTCCGGGCGGCGCTGGATCGGGAGCAGCCGAAGATGATGAAGAAAACCCGTCCCATGGTTTCCGGCAGCAAGGGAAACGAAGCCTTCAAGGCCTATCGAAAGCAGGCGGCCCAGGCGCTGCTGGAAACGAACACGGAGCTGGTGTCCATCACCGCCCGGGATGGGGTGAAGCTGGCAGGACACTGGTTTGAGGGCAAGGATCCCCAGCGGATCATCCTTGCCGTCCATGGCTGGCGCACCAGCTGGAACCGGGATTTCGGCATGGTGGCCCCTTTTCTCCATGAGAACCGTTGCAGCGTGCTCTACATTGAGCAGCGGGGACAAAATGGCAGCGGCGGAGACTATATGGGCTTTGGGGTGACAGAGCAGTTTGACTGCCAGGAGTGGGTGGAATGGATCCTCCGGGAGAAGTCCCAAAGGCTTCCCATCTACCTCTTTGGCATTTCCATGGGCGCGGCCACGGTGCTGATGGCCTCGGGGTTACCGCTTCCGGAGAATGTCCATGGGATCATTGCCGACTGCGGCTTTACCTCTCCCGACGATATCTGGCGGCACGTTGCCAGGGACAATCTCCATGTGCCCTATGCGCTTCATCGCTTCGCCGCCGGAAATCTCTACCGGAAGCGAAACCGGTTGGATCCCTTCCACTATTCCACCATCGACGCCCTGGGAAAAACCAGCATTCCCCTTTTGCTGATCCACGGGGACGGAGACCGGTTCGTGCCGGTGCGTATGGCTTATGAAAACTATGAGGCCTGCGTTTCGCCCAAGCGAATGCTGATTGTACCGGGGGCGGGCCATGCCATGTGCTATTTCGTGGATCCGGCGGATTATGAGGATGCCCTGAGGTATTTCTGGCAGGACTTCGACTGTAGAACCGTTTCTGAGACGCAAAAGGAGTGTGAAGTATGACCCTGAGGGATTTCTTTTCAGAGAATCCAAAAGCCGCTCTGGCCTTTTCCGGCGGCGTGGATTCGGCATATCTGCTGTACGCTGCCCGGAAGCTGGGGGCGGATGTGCGGCCTTACTTTGTAAAAACCTGCTTTCAACCGGCCTTTGAATTGCGGGACGGGGAGAAGCTGACCCGGGAGCTGGGCGTTCCCATGACCGTAGTGGAAACGGACATCCTTGCCCTGGACGCCGTCCGGGAAAACCCGGCCAATCGATGCTATTTCTGTAAACAGGCGATTCTCGGCGCGATCCGGGAGGCGGCTGAGCGGGACGGCTATTCCTTGCTGCTGGACGGAACCAACGCCTCCGACCAGGTATCCGACCGGCCCGGGTTCCGGGCGCTGAAGGAAAACGGAGTACGCTCCCCTCTGCGGGAGGCGGGCCTGACCAAGGCGGAAATCCGGGAGCGGAGCCGGGAGGCAGGACTGTTCACCTGGGACAAGCCTGCCTATGCCTGTCTGGCCACCCGGATCCCCACCGGGGTTCCCATCCGGGAGGAGGCGCTTGGCGCCATTGAACGGGGAGAAGAGGCGCTGACCCAGCTGGGCTTCCGGGATTTCCGGGTGCGGATGCTGGGAAAGGCGGCGAAGCTCCAGGTAAGAGAGAAGCAGCTGGGCATGGTGCTGGAAAAGCGCGCCCGGATCAGAGAGGCTCTGGGGAAGGATTTTTCGGATATCCTGTTGGATTTGGAGGCAAGAGCGTGAACGGAGATTTGCGGAAACTGTTGGAAGATGTGAAAAGCGGCACGGTCAGCGTGGACAGCGCCCTGCTGGAGCTGAAGAAAGCGCCCTTTGAGGATTTGGGTTATGCCAAAATTGACACCCACCGGAAGCTGCGTCAGGGGGTAGCCGAGGTGATATACGGCAGCGGCAAGACCCCGGAACAGATCACAGGCATTGCCAGACGGATGCGGGAGGAGGGCCAGAAGACCGTCCTGATCACCCGCCTGTCACCGGAGAGCGCCGGGATCATATCGGAGGAGCTGCCTCTTGACTATCACAAGGAGGCAAGGATCGGCATTCTGGGAGAAATGCCCCCCATAGACGGCCTGGGGAAAATCGTTGTGGCCACCGGAGGCACCAGCGACGTGCCCGTAGCCGAGGAAGCGGCGCTGACGGCCCAGGCATTGGGAAATCAGGTGGTGCGGCTGTATGATGTGGGCGTGGCCGGGATCCATCGGCTGCTGGCCCATGCCGACGAGCTTATGTCCGCCCGGGTGGTGATCGCCATTGCGGGAATGGAGGGAGCACTGGCAAGCGTTGTCGGCGGCCTGGTGGACTGTCCGGTGATCGCCGTTCCCACCAGTGTGGGCTACGGCACCGCCTTTGGCGGCGTTACGGCCCTGCTTTCCATGCTGAACTCCTGTGCCAGCGGCGTATCGGTGGTGAACATCGACAACGGCTTTGGGGCCGGATACCTAGCCAGCATGATCAACCACCTGGGAGGCTGAGAAATGGGGATCTTATATTTGGACTGCGGCATGGGCGCGGCAGGAGATATGCTGGCCGCTGCCCTGCTTGAATTGGTTCCGGATCGAGAGGCGGTACTGCAAAAGGTGAACGGCCTGGGCCTGCCCGGGGTGCAGGCAGAGCTTTGCCAGAGCCGGAAGTGCGGCATCACCGGGAGCCATTTCTCCGTCACCGCCTGCGGGGAGGAGGAGCACAGCTTCGATCACCATGCGCATACCCACGACCACGAGCATGTGCACGACCATGAGCACCACCATCACAGCGGCATGGAGGAGATCACCCACTTGGCAGAGCACCTGCCTGTCTCTGACAAGGTGCGGCAGGATGTGAAAAATGTGTATGAGATCATCGCCCAGGCGGAAAGCAGCGTCCATGGGGTACCGGTCAGTCAGATCCACTTCCATGAGGTGGGCACCCTGGACGCCCTGGCGGATATCACCACCGTGTGTCTGCTGATGGAGAAGCTTTCTCCCCAGGCGGTCTATGCCAGCCCTGTCCATGTGGGCAGCGGTCATGTCCATTGCGCCCATGGGATTCTTCCGGTACCGGCCCCGGCCACGGCGAGGATCCTGGAAGGAATTCCCACATACGGCGGCAGCATTGCGGGAGAGCTTTGCACACCCACCGGGGCGGCGTTGCTGAAATACTTCGTCACCGACTTTGGCCCCCAGCCTGTGATGCGGGTCAACGCCATTGGCTACGGCATGGGGAACAAGGACTTCCCCATGGCCAACTGTCTGCGGGCCATGATGGGCAGCGACGAGGAAACAGGGGATACCGTAGCCGAGCTGTCCTGCAACATAGACGACATGACCGGGGAGGAGCTGGGCTTTGCCATGGAGGCCCTGCTGGATGCGGGCGCCCTGGATGTCTACACCATTCCCATCGGCATGAAAAAGTGCCGCCCCGGGGTGCAGCTGTCCCTTTTGTGCCCCATGAGAGAGCGTGACCGGTTTGTAAAGCTGCTGTTCCGGCACACCACCACCCTGGGTGTCCGGGAGACGGAGAAGCGGCGCTATACCCTTGCCCGCCGGGAGGAAGAAAGGGAGGGCATCCGCTACAAGGTCTCCCAGGGATACGGCGTCATCCGGGAAAAGCCGGAATTCGAAGACCTGGCAGCCCTGGCACGAAGGGAAGACATCAGCCTTCTGGAGGCAAAACGGAAACTGTAAACCAAAATAGTGCGCCTCAGGCCGAAAGCCTGGGGCGCTTTTTTGCGGTGGAATCGGTATGGAAAAAGCTCTGGAATTTTTTTGAATAATTTTCCCGGTGCTGGCAAACAATACCATCGGAAATCAAAGAAAGCTCTGATCCGGAGCTTTCGGAATTTGGAGGTATGAACCATGAATCGAATCCGAGCCATCCCGTTCCTTACCGCTCTGGGCTGTGCCGTTGCCCTGGCCGGGCCGGTAAGCGCTGTGGAGGTAGACAGCGGCAGTGTGTACTGCTTTTCCCCGGAGGACTTTTCCCCCGAGGAGGCCATCACCGGCATCTGTATCACCGACCTGCCCCAGGGCAAGGGCAGCGT
>CAYMWT010000028.1:0-15682 GCA_964394055.1 uncultured Oscillospiraceae bacterium | reverse complement strand
ACACCATCATGCAGGTCACGGGCATTTTGCAGAACATCCCCGCCGAGCAGTACGAAGCCGCCACCATCGACGGCGCGAACCCGGTACAGCAGTTCCGGAACATTACCCTGCCCTACATGATTTTCGTGATGACCCCCTACCTCATCACCCAGTTTACCGGCAATATCAATAACTTCAACGTCATCTATCTGTTTACCCGGGGCGAGCCGGTATCTGTGGGTAACTCCGCCGGCAGCACCGACCTGCTGGTTACCTGGCTGTATAAGCTTACCGTTGACCAGCAGAAGTACAACCTGGGCGCTGTGATCGGTATCTTCACCTTTGTGGTACTGGCTGTGGTTTCCCTGGTAACCTACCGCTCCAGCGGATCTTATAAGGATGAGGAGGGCTTCAAATAATGGCAAAGAAAAGCGAAGGCAACATGAAGGCACGGCGGATCACCGGCGACGTGATCACCTACATTATTCTTGCTGCCATGTGTGTAATTTGGCTGCTGCCCTTCTTCTGGGTCATCATGCAGTCTTTCCGGGATGGCAAGGGTCAGTTTATCTCCTCCTTCCTGCCCAAGGCATATACCATCAACAACTATAAGGCACTGTTCACAGAGGCGAATGTGATCAACTTCCCCCGGATGTTCCTGAACACCTTCTTCATCGCCTGCTGTGTCTGTGTCATCTCCACCTTCTTTGTGCTGGCCGTGTCCTACTGCACCAGCCGTTTAAAGTGGAAGATGCGCAAGCCCTACATGAACATGGCTATGATTATCAACCTGTTCCCCGGCTTCATGTGCATGATGGCCGTGTACTTCATTCTGAAAGCGCTGGGCATGACCGAGGGCGATAGGGTCTATCTGTCTTTGATCATCGTCTTCTCTGCCGGTTCCGGCACGGGCTTCTTTGTTATGAAGGGCTATATGGATACCATCCCCAAGGCATTGGACGAGGCGGCCATGATCGACGGCTGCACCCGCTGGCAGATCTTCACCAGGATCACCCTGCCCATGTGTAAGCCTATGGTGGTCTACCAGATCATCACCTCCTTTATGGGCCCCTGGATGGACTTCATCTACGCAAAGGTCATCGCCGGCGCCAAGAGCCAGTACTGGACGGTGTCCATCGGCCTGTTCAACATGCTGGAAAAGGAATATGTGGATACCTGGTTTGTCCGGTTCTGTGCCGGTGCTGTGCTGGTGTCCATCCCCATCGCCGTGCTGTTCATGATCACCCAGAAGTTCTATCAGGAGGCCATGGGCGGCGCTGTCAAGGGTTAATCCCCGGAGACAGAGAAAAATCAAATGCCGCCCCCGATTTTTCGGGGGCGGCTCAGGCGTTTTAATTGACCCGGAAAGAAAAGGAGCACATTGTATGGAACGGATCAACGAGAGAAAGCCCTCCGGCATCAGCGGCAGAATGCTGCGGGTCTGGGGCATGATATTTCTGACCCTGGGCGTGTTCGGCCGGGGCATTCTCCAGGGCAGATTTCTGGGCATCGGTACGGTGACCGGTTCGGAGCTGCTGGAGATTATGAGCAGCTCCGGCGCGGCCATGGGCGTGGCCAGCCTCTCTCTGGTGTTACAGGCCATTGAAACCTGCGCCGCTCCTGTTTTTGCCCTGCTGACAGTGGAGGGGGTTCTCCATACTGCCAGCATGAAGAACTATGTGCTTCGGGTTTTCTACCTGGCCCTGGTTACGGAAATTCCCTATAACCTGGCCATCACCGGAAGGCTGCTGAATTCCGGGGAGCTAAACCCTGTATTCGGCATTCTGCTGTGCCTGATCATGCTGTGGTTTTATAAGCGGTATGAGGAAAAGGGCTGGAAGAATACGGCCATCAAGGCGGTTGTCACCCTGGCAGCCATTCTCTGGGCCCAAATGCTGGGGATCGCCTTCGGGGCCTGCATGGTGATCCTGACGGCGGTGCTGTGGGTCATGCGCCGCTGGCCCAACTACCGGGGCTTTGTAGGGGCAGCGGCTGCCATGGTATGCTGCCTGATCTCTCCCTTCTTCCTGGCGTCTCCCATGGGCTTCCTGGCGGTTCACGCATACAATGGGGAGCCGGGTGAGCTGAACCGGTATGTGAAGTACCTGGCCTATCCGGTGATCCTGCTGGTCATCGCCCTGATTGGCGCGCTGATGTAAAACCGGGATTTCCACAGCTTACCATGAAAAATTGAGCGCCGCTTCCAGTGTGAAGCGGCGCTTTTGGTTATACAATATACAATTTGGTTCCGGCTTTCAGGATCTCCTGCCGGGTGGCCTCCGGAAGCTCACCGTCGCTGATGATCATGTCCACCTCTTGCAGGGAGCAGATCCGGGCCAGGCTGCTTCTGCCGAATTTGCTGTGATCCGCCAATACAATGGTGCGGTCAGAGGCCCGACGCAGCTGGTTCTGGGTCTTGACCTCGTTGAGCCGGAGATCGGTGAAGCCCGCGACAGGGTCGATGCCCGTGACGGTCATAAAGAAGACGTCAATATGCAGATGATCGGTGATGGGCGCGAAATCATTGACCAGGCTGTATTCATCCTTGGACAGGATCCCGCCGGTGAGGATGGTGGTGAACCCGGTGTTTTCCGTGAGGATCATGGCGTTGCGGACGGAGTTGGTGATCACCGTAAGGGCCCGGAACCGATCCCGGAGCACCGAGGCGAAAATTTGACTGGTGCTGCCATAGTCCAGGGCGATCACCTGATTCTCCTGCACCAGAGAGGCGGCATACTCGGCAATGGCCTTCTTCTGCTGGATGTTCTGGGTGTTGCGAACCTGGAAGGAGAGGTTGGGGGAGCGGTTGCCCTCCGCCTCCGATTCTCCGGAAGCGGTTGGAAGGGGAACAGCGCCGCCGTGAACCCGGGTAAGACGTCCGTCCTTTTCCAGACTGTCCAGATCCTTGCGAATGGTTTCAGAGGAGACCTGCAGCTCTTTGACCAGCTCGGAGGTATAAACAGTTCCGTCCCGGCGCAGGCGCTCCAGAATATAAGCGTGCCTCTGTATTGTCATCATAGTCATAGCCTCCCCCAAAAATGGAATCCTTTTGCTGTATAGGTTGTATTATACACTATATGGGTTGGACTTTGCAACAGGAAACGCAAAAATAATTGTGAATTTTTGCGTTTTTCTTTGCTTCAAGGAAGTTGCAAGCAAGAAAGCCAACTTAACACAATAGCGAAATGCACAAAAAACAAGAAAATACTTGTGCATAAGAGCGAAAAGTTGGATTTAGTTGTATTTGCACTTGAAAACCCAATTAGAGCGTGCTATAGTATGGTCTGTGGCCGCCCCCGGAAGGAAACGGGAATCCCCCCAAAAGAAAAGAAAGGGCGGCAAGAGGCGAAAGGAGTAAATTTACGGTATGAGCAACAAAGAAAAACAAGCAGTCATGAAGGCAGCACCCAACCGCTGGTTGGTGTTCTGCATCCTCACCTTCTCCGGTGGCATTGCCTTCAAGCTCTCCTCCATGAAGGACATGTTCTATGTCCCCATGCAGATGTTCATGGGCCTGACCAATACCCAGATCGGCGGCGCCCTCAGCGCTTACGGTATTGTCCAGACCATCGGCCTGATTGCCGGTATCTATGTCTGTGACCTGATCAGCAAGAAGTACATGATCGGCGGCTCCCTGGTGGGCATCGGTCTGGTTGGCTTCTATCTGGCTACCTTCCCTCCCTACTGGGGCTTCCTGATTGCCTTCGGTGTCCTGGCAATCCTGGGTGAGGTTACCTACTGGCCTGTTCTGCTGAAGGCCATCCGGCTGCTGGGCGACGAGAAGACCCAGGGACGGATGTTCGGCTTCCTGGAAATGGGTCGTGGCGTTGTGGACGTGATCATCGCTTCCAGTGCTCTGGCAGTGTTCAAGGCCATGGGCGAAGGTGCCGCGGCTCTGCGGGGCGGCCTGATCTTCCTGTCTGTGGTTACCATCCTGGCCGGCGTCCTGTGCCTGATCTTCGTTCCCCATGACGAGGTTCGTACCGATAAGGACGGCAAGAAGGTCAACAAGGCCCAGGCTGCCTTCGGCGGCATGGTTCAGGCTCTGAAGAGCGTGGACATCTGGGCTGTGGCTCTCAACGGCTTCGTTGTTTACTGCGTCTACTGCGGCCTGACCTACTTCATCCCCTTCCTGAACCAGATTTATCTGCTCCCCGCTACCGCTGTTGGTCTGTACGGCATCCTGAACCAGTACGGCCTGAAGATGGTTGGCGGCAGCGTTGGCGGCCTGATGGCCGATAAGGTGTTCAAGTCTCCCGCCCGTTACATCCGTGTTGGCTTCCTGGTGTGCATCATCGCCATGGGCGCTTTCCTGATGATCCCTCACGAGGCCCTGGGTCAGGGCGGTCACTGGCTGCTGGGCGCTACCTGCACCCTGCTGTTCGGCTCCATCGTATTCACCATGCGGGCCATCTTCTTCGCCCCCATGGACGAAGTGAAGGTTCCCAACGAGATCACCGGCGCTGCCATGAGTCTGGCTTCCCTGGTGATCTACCTGCCCAATGCCTTCGCCTATGTGATCTACGGCAACTTCCTGGATCGTTACCCCGGCATGACCGGCTTCCGGATTGTCTTCGGCATCATGATCGGCTGGGCTGTCATCGGCCTGGGCGTCTCCACCTTCCTGATCCATCGGATCAAGAAGCATCAGACCACGGAAGAATAATTTTCAAGAAAGGGGCAAATTAAGATGGTCAAACTTGGTTTGGATAGCGAAAGCCTGCACCTGTGGCTCCAGAACCAGAGAATGGATGTGTTCGGCTTCATCGAGGCCGCCCATGAGATGGGCGCCGACGGCGTCATGATCAACCTGATCCATGACTTCAACCTGGATCCGGAATGGGGCGTGCTGGGCAGCGATGATCCGGAGCATCTGCGCAAGGTCAGAGCTCTGCTGGAAAAATACCATATGTTCGTGGAGTTCGCTACCAAGAAGCTGGAGTATGATCACCTCTGCAAGGTGATCCGGGCAGCCAATGCGGTGGGCGCTGACGTCATCCGCACCTACATCCCCATCACCCTGAACGCTTCCCAGGATCGGGAAACCGGCGGCGAAGGAAAGTACGACCTGGGCAAGGTCCGGCTGGACTTTGATCCCGCTGTCTTCCAGGATGCCGTGGGCGACCTGAAGGCCATCGAGCCGGTTCTGCGGCAGTACCGGATCCGGATTGCCCTGGAAAACCATGAGTATGAAACCGCCGATGAGCTGGTGGACGTGATTCAGAAGGTCAATTCTCCCTGGATCGGTCTGCACTATGACTTCGGCAACGCCATGATGGCCTGGGAGGAGCCGGTGGAGGCAGCCTGGAAGATGGCTCCCTACACCTTCACCACCCACTTCAAGGATCACATCGTCATTCCCTGCCCGGAGGACAAGTACGGCTATGTGGTCTGCGGCGTTCCCGCAGGCACCGGCAACATCGATCTGAAGCAGTGCCTGAAGCTGATGCTGGACGGCTCCACCTTACAGAGAATCGTTGTGGAAATGTGCTATCCCTACTGCGCCCAGTTCAAGCGCTCCCCCGGAGCCGGCGGCGTAGAGAAGGTGGGCGAGGGCTGCTTTAAGGTGGAAGCGCCTCTGTACCCGGACGTTGCCCCCAGCCAGTACTATTATCCCCAGGAAGTCTCCCAGGAGATGCTGGAGGAGCTGCTGGTGAAGCAGAAGGACGGCGCTGCCAGAAGCCTTGCCTACGCAAGACAGCTGTGCCAGGCCTATACAGACGGAACACTGTAAAAAACCAATTCAAACATTCACATGGAATGGGACTGCCGCTTTTTCAGGGGCAGCCCCATTTCAACGCACTTTCATTCCTGTGAAAATACAACGCATGTTTGGAGGACAACATGGAACAGGTAGAAAAGATATTAGGGACGTTCAATGACTGGCTGTGGGGAGACTGGCTGCTGTTCGTGCTGCTGGGGGTAGGTCTGCTGTATACCATCCTCACCGGTGCTGTCCAGATCCGCAAATTCCCCTATATTATGAAAAAGACCCTGCTGGAGCCTATTTTCAAGAAGCAGAAGGACTCCCAGGAGGCGGGCACCATCTCCTCCTTCCAGTCCCTGTGCACGGCGGTAGCTTCCTGCGTGGGCAGCGGCAACATTGTGGGCGTGTCCACAGCGGTGATCGCCGGCGGCATGGGCGCTATCTTCTGGATGTGGGTGGCTGCTCTGCTGGGCATGGCTACCAAGTACGGCGAGATTATTCTCGGCATGATCTACCGCCAGAAGAATGAAGAGGGCCAGTATGTGGGCGGCCCCATGTATTACATTGAGCATGGCCTCCATATGAAGTGGATGGCAGTGCTCTGCGCCGGGTTCATGGTATTGCAGATCATCTGCGGCAACTTTATCCAGTCCAACACCATCAGCGGCATCATGATGGAAAACTTCCAGGTTCCCCATGTTATCACCGGCGCGGTGCTGGTGGTGCTGATCTTTGGCATCACCCTGGGCGGCCTGAAGCGGCTGGCCCATGTGGCCGAAAAGCTGGTGCCCTTCATGGCCACATTGTACGTTGTCAGCGGCATTATTATCATCCTTTGCAACATCACCAAGGTTCCCCAGGTGTTCGCTGATATCTTTGCCAGCGCCTTCGGTCTCCGGGCCATGGCAGGCGGCGCTATGGGCAGCATGATCATTGCCATGCAGAAGGGCATCGCCCGAGGCCTGTACTCCAACGAGGCCGGCGAGGGCTCCGCCCCCGTGATCCACTCCGCCGCTTCCGTGAAGCACCCTGTGGAGCAGGGCCTCACCGGTGTGACGGAGGTCTTCCTGGATACCTTTGTGCTTTGCACCATCAGCGGCCTGGTCATCGGTGTCACCGGTGTCCTCACCCCTGACGCCATTGGCAGCACCCTGGTGATCAACGCCTTTGCCAGCGTCTGGGGCCCCCTGCGCTATGTGGTCATGCTGAGCCTGATCCTGTTCTGCACCACCACCCTGATGAGCCAGTGGTACTTTGGCTTTGTGGGCCTGAACTACATCTTCAACGCCTCTGTGGCAGAAAAGTTTAAATATGTATTCCCCTGCTTCTGCATGATCGGCGCTGTACTGACCATCGACCTGGTGTGGACCCTTCAGGACATCGCCCTGGGTATGCTGACCATCCCCAACCTGATCGCCATTGTGATCCTCTGCCCCCAGGTGAGAAGGGCCAGCAAGGACTTTTTCGACAACCACTACGACGTTCTGCCGGACAAACATTAAGCCATCTCTTTTTTATGACTCGTTGCCCTGCCTGTACTTTGCTACAGGCAGGGCAATTTTTGAAGGCTCTTGGGCAGGAGAAAAAATCTGTCTGCCCGGGAGACGCCATACTTGAAAAACCGATTCAGAGATGGTATAATCAGTGCAATATAAACAAAGGATCCACAGCCTGAGGAAGAAAATGTGGGCAAAAAACAAAGGAGGGAAAACAATGAAGTATGTATGCCAGATCTGCGGCTATGTCTATGACGATGCCAGGGAGGCCGTACCCTTTGAGCAGCTGCCTGCGGACTGGAAATGTCCCCTGTGCGGAGCGGTGAAGGCGGATTTTCGGCCGGAAGCCTCCGGAGAAAAGGAAAAGCCAGCCGTGGCGCCTATGGAGGCGGAGCTTACCCAGCTGTCTGCCGGTCAGCTGGCGGCCCTGTGCTCCAATCTGGCCCGGGGCTGTGAGAAGCAGTATCAGGAGGAAGCGGCCGGGCAGTTCCGTGAGCTTGCCGACTATTTCACCGCGGCTGTTCCCGCCGTGAACGACGCCACGGTGGAAAAGCTGGCGGCGGATCTGCGGAAGGACGGGGAAGACTACGCCGGTGTTCGGGCCACGGTTGACGCGGACGGAGACCGGGGCGCGGCGAGAGTGTGCGTTTGGGGGGAAAAGGTCACCCGGATGCTGTCCTCTCTGGTGAACCGTTACCTGACCGAGGGAGAGGCCCTGCTGGAGGACACGAACATCTGGGTCTGCTCGGTGTGCGGCTTTGTGTACATCGGAGATCGGGCGCCGGAGCTGTGCCCGGTATGCAAGGTGCCTTCGTGGAAATTTGAAAAAATAGAAGGGAGAGTGTGATCATGGATAAGGTTGCGGTTCGGAATTTAAGACTTTGTACAAAGGATTGCCTCTGCCTGTATGTTTGCCCTGTTGGCGCGACGGATACGGAAAACAGCGTGATCGATGTAAATAAATGCATCGGCTGCGGCGCCTGTGCCGATGCCTGCCCAAGCGCGGCCATCAGCATGGTACCAAAAGAGTATCCGCCCCAGCAGCCGAAGACGGACTCGGTGAAAGCGGTTTTGAACAGCGTTGCCCAGCGCAAGGCGGATGAGGAAAAGGCAGCCCTGCAAATCGCGGAGGAAACCGAGCTGGATGGGCTGTATCGCCTGATGCGAGCGGTTGCCAAGTCAGAGCGGCTGGTAGCGGAGGACGTGATGCGGGAAGCGGGCTATATGCTTCCCCAGAGCGACAACGCCCATACGCTTCTGGAAGCGCTCATTGCGGAAGCTCCCGCCGGATTCCCGGTGGAGACAGCAAAAAAATTGCTGAATACTATCCCCAATAATGAAAAAAACAAAATGAAAGAGGTAAAAGCTATGAAAAAATGGGTTTGTTCCGTATGTGGTTATGTCCATGAGGGAGATACACCTCCTGAGAAGTGCCCCATCTGCAAGCAGCCTGCCGAGAAGTTCACCCTTGTGGAAGAAAAGAAGACCCCTTACGCCGGTACCCAGACGGAAAAGAATCTGGAGGCTGCCTTTGCCGGTGAGTCCCAGGCCCGGAATAAGTATACCTATTTCGCTTCCGTTGCCAAGAAGGAAGGCTATGAGCAGATGGCCGCTCTGTTCCTGAAGACTGCCGACAACGAGAAGGAACACGCCAAAATGTGGTTCAAGGAGCTGAAGGGCATCGGCGATACCGCCGCCAACCTGGCCGCTGCCGCCGACGGAGAGAACTACGAATGGACGGACATGTACGAGGGCTTCGCGAAGACCGCCGAGGAAGAGGGCTTTGCCGATCTGGCCGTCAAGTTCCGTATGGTTGCCGCCATTGAGAAGCACCACGAGGAGCGTTACCGCGCCCTGCTCCACAACCTGGAAACCGCTCAGGTCTTTGAGAAGAGCGAGGTCAAGGTATGGGAGTGCCGCAACTGCGGTCATATCGTGGTTGGCACCAAGGCCCCGGAGATCTGCCCCGTCTGCGCCCATCCGAAGGCATATTTTGAAGTGAACGCTGAGAATTATTAATTCTGAGGACTGACAAAAGGCTATGTATTCTTACCGGAATACATAGCCTTTTTTGTTGCTTGAAAGGTGCGTTCAGGGCTGTAAGCGAACATTTTTTGTTCCCACGGTTTCAGCGAATCGCCGGTCATGCTCCACAAATACAATGGTGGGCTGAAACTCCGTCAGCAGATTTTCCAGCTGGATCCGGGAGAAGACGTCGATATAGTTCATAGGCTCGTCCCAGATGTGGAGATGGGCCGGGGTGCAGATGCTTTGAGCCAGCAGCACCTTCTTTTTCTGCCCGGCGCTTAAGGAGCCCATGTCCCGCTCCAGCTGTTCCCTGGGTACGTCCAGCTTGCTTAAAATGGCGAGGAACAGGCTTTCGTCAATTCCGCTGCCGCAGGCCAGGTCGGAGAGCCGCCCGGACAGATGGGAGGAATCCTGGGACACCACGGAGATGGTCAGGCCACTGCCGATCCGCACCTCCCCGGTATGGGGAATGTCCTTCCCGCACAGAAGCTTCAGAAGGCTGCTTTTCCCGCTGCCGTTTGGCCCCTCCAGGACGATCCGGTCTCCCCGCTCTATGGAAAAGGAAACATTCCGGCATACCGGCTTGTCGCCGTATTGGATGGTCACGTCTTTCAGCTGGGCCATAAGCTTTTTGGGATAGGGCGCCTGGAAAAGCTTCAGGGAATCCGCCCGCTCGATATTCTTCAGCAGACCCTGCTTTTCCTCCACCGCTGCCAGCCGCCGCCCTTCAATGGCCTTGGCCCGGGCCATCATCTTGGCGGACTTGTGGCCGATAAAGCCCCGGTCAGCGGGATGGGTGCCGAATTTGCTGGCCTCGACCTGGTCAGACCAGCCTGCCTTTTGCCGTGCGGCGCTCTCCAGGCGGCTGATCTCCTTCTGGAGCTTCCGGTTTTCCGCCTGCTGGAAGGCATCCTGCCGGTTCTTGTTCTCCCACCAGGTGGAGAAGTTTCCCCGCTGAAGCTCCAGATTTGTTTTGTTGATGACGAGAATGTGGTCAATACAGCCGTCCAGAAAGGCCCGGTCATGGGACACCAGCAAAAAGCCCTGCTTCCGGTTGAGATAAGCGCTGAGCTGGGCACGACCCTGGGCATCCAGGTGATTGGTTGGCTCATCGATCAGCAGAAACTGATTTTCCCGGGAGAACAGAATTGCCAGCTGGAGCTTGGTCTGCTCCCCGCCGGACAGGGTGTTGTAGGGCCGGTACAGCAGCTCCTCCGACAGCCCTAGGCCGTTTAATTCCCTGGCCAGCCGCCAGTATTCGTATTCCGGATCCATTTCCTCTGCCACATCTATGGCAAACAGGCTTCCGTCGGAGACCGTATAGGGAAAATAGGAAAAGCCCACAGAGGTGGAAATGGTGCCCTGATAGGGGTATTTTCCCTGTAACAGGTGTAAAAAGGTGGTTTTTCCTCTGCCGTTTCTGCCGGTAAAGCCCAGCTTCCAGCTGGTGTCCAGGCGGAGGCTGACGTTCTCAAAAATGACCTCCGGGCTTCCTTCATAGGAGAAGGTCAGGTTGGTAATCTGAATCAGAGACATGGATATTCCCTCCCAAACGTAAAAATGGCCGCAAGAAAGCATTCTTGCGGCCATGGGTACCCTATGGACAGAGGGAGCCAAGGCAGTAAGGAAGCGCTTTCCTGCGAAAGGGCATGGCAAAGCCAAGGGGCCGTGGCCGCCTTTGCTTACATTACCCATAAAGCAGGTTTATTTGCGCATCCTTTCAACTCCGTTTCTGTTGTTTTTTGTATCATAGCACAGAGAAGAAAATTTTGCAAGGGAAAATTCATGCGACCTTCCGAAGCATGCTTCTGTGCATCACGGTCATGAGCAGAAGGATCACCAGCAGAAATACCGGGAACAGAGCCACGGAAATGTGGTTGGCAATCAGACCGAACAGGGGCGGCATCAGACAGGTGCCCGTATAGGCGGAGGCCATCTGAACGCCGATCATGGCCTGGGATCTGTCCGCGCCGAAATGCTCCGGGGTGGAGTGGATGATGGAAGGGTAGACGGGGGCACAGCCCAGGCCTACCAGAATCAGTCCCGCCAGGGAGAAGGCACTGCCCACGGGCAGAAGCAAAAGGACGATCCCCAGGAAAATCCCCCAAAGCCCCAGATGGATCATCTGGGTATCGTTGAATTTCAGGGTCAGAAAGCCGCTGAGGGCTCTGCCCACGGTGATGCCGATGTAAAAAAGGCTGGCAAACCGGGCAGCGGTATCCGGATCGATGCCCCGGTGCAACACCAGATAGCTGCTGGCCCACAGACCGGTGGTCTGCTCCAGGGCGCAGTAGCAGAAAAAGGCAATCATGATCTCCCGGGCGCCGGGAATGGAGAACACCTGCTTCAGGGAGAGAGGCTTGGCCGCCGCCTCCTCCGGCCCGACGGTTCGTTTCTTCCAGAGGGGAAGACTGAAAATCAGAATGGTGGTAAGGGCGATCTGCAAAATGGCGATGTACCGGTAGCCCATGTTCCAGCTCCGTCCGGCGGTGAGGGCGTAGCCCATAATGCAGGGGCCAAGGGAAGCACCCACGCCCCACATACAATGGAGCCAGCTCATGTGGCGGCTGGCATAGTGGAGGGCCACATAGTTATTCAGGGAGGCGTCCACGCTGCCTGCCCCAAGGCCATAGGGAATGGCCCACAGGCACAGGGCCAGATAGAAATGGCTGAGGGAGAAGCCAAACAGGGCGGCGGCAGTGAGGAAGACGCTGGCAGCGGTGACAAAGCCGGTGCCGAACCTCTTGGTGAGCCGGTCGCTTTGGAGGCTGGACACAATGGTGCCCAGGGCGATGATCATGGAGATTCCTCCCGCGTAGGACACGGGAACGGAGAACTCCGGGTACATGGTAGGCCAGGCCGCCCCAAGCAGAGAATCGGGCAGTCCCAGGCTGATAAAGGCCAGATAGATAATAAGCAGCAGAAGCTGAAACATGGGTGGTTCCTCCTTTTGGTTTTCCTCATAAGAATACAGCCAAATGGGATGGGATGCAATACCTTTTTCGGCATGTCATAAAAAAACCGAAGGCGTTTTGCCACTGGGACGGCGAACTCTGCGAGGCACTTTCTCGACAGCGCAAAAATGAGGCTGCCAACCATGGCAGCCTCATTTTGCACATTAGAACATCATGTTTTCCACATATTGATCCATAAAATAGGGATCCGAGGACAGATCCAGAGTGCGGGCCTTGTGGGCCAGAGCCTGACATTCCTCTGCCAGGGTGAAGTCCCGCAGAACCATGGCGGCGCCTGACAGTGCGGCGTTGCCCAGCACCCGGCAGCGGCTTACCCCTTCCGGCGGCAGCAGACCTATGGCGGCCGCGCTGCCAAGATCCATAAAGCTTCCGAAGCCTCCGGCCACAGCCAGCTGGGACAGTTCTTCGGGCTTGACACCGGCCCGATACATCAGAGTCTCCAGACCTGCCCGGATGGCGCTTTTGGCAAGCTGGATCTGACGGATGTCCTTCTGGGTGAAGAAAACCTTGTCTGCCAGAGGATAGGCGTCGTCCTCCCCGGTGAGAAAGCCGGTTTCATCCATTTCTTCCAGCGCCAGCAGGGCGGCGGTCACATCCAGAGCGCCGCTTCCGCAGATGCCCAGGGCCGGTTTGTCACCCAGAGTGTGGATGATCAGCTTTCCGGCTTCCGCCCGGGCGTGGTCAATGGCCCCGGGAGCGCCCTGCATCCCGGCGCTTAAGCCCGCCCCTTCAAAGGCAGGTCCGGCGGCGGTGGAGCAGGCCAGCAGGTGACCCTTATGCCACAGGACGATCTCCCCATTGGTGCCGATGTCCGTCAGCAGGGCGGTCTCCGGGGAGTCACAGATCCGGCTGGCCAGCAGAGCAGTGGTGATATCGCCGCCCACAAAGGCGGAAACACATCGGGGCAGGTAGATCTTCGCCTCCGGGTGGCAGGGAAAGTGGAACCGGCTGGCAGGGTAAATCGCCCCGAACAGGGCCTTGGCCTCAAAGGGCGCGGCAGCCAGGGGAGAGGGATCCTCTCCGGTGAGAAAATGGAGCATGGCGGTGTTGCCGGTGATCACCAGACCGTCGATTTCTCCGGGACTGCGATGGGCGCTTTGACACATCTGAGCCATGAGATCGGAGAGAGCGGCCTGAATGGTTTCCGCCAGGGCCTGGCCCTGGCCTGCCATGGCGCTGCCTACCCGGGAGATCACGTCCGCCCCGAATACCCGCTGGGGATTGGGGGCCGCGGCCTCCGCCAGAAGACCTGTCTGGTCATACAGACGGGCGGCCAAAGTGGTGGTGCCAATGTCAATGGCAGCGCCCAGAGTCTGAAACAGGGGCTGGCCGGTCTCACCGTCGGAAAGTCCGGCGGTACAGATCTGGCTGACCGCCTCCTGCCAGGCGGGACGCACCCGGGCATCTCCCAGAACGCGGCAGCAGCAGGCAAGGCGAATGCCTTGCCGCAGCTCCTCCTCAGAAAGCAGGGCCAGCTCCTCGGCGCTGGGGGGTGACAGCCGTCCGGTTGCCCAGATCCGGCATTTACCACAGCGGCCTTTGCCGCCGCAGGGCATGTCCGCCGGGGAGCCGGCTTCCTGCAAAGCCTGGGCCACAGTCATACCCGTGGTCGGGTGAAGGGAAATATCTCCTTGGGGCTGCACCAGGGTCAGCATGAAGAGCCCTCCCTGGGCAGGAAAACGGCACCGAAATAGGTTACGGTGTTTACGCCGTTGATGTATTTCATACCGGCCTGGGGGGCCAGGGCGGACACGTTGATGCCATAGGCCTCCAGGCTGGCAACGGCCTCTTCCGGGAACCGGCAGGGCTGGTCGTCCAGCTTGGCGCAGCGCTTGCAGAAGCGGCAGCCGCCGGCGCCCAGCAGCAGGGCGTTGCTTCCCATGTCCCGGAGCTGATGGCGAATCTTGAAAATCAGATCGTTCATTTTCTGTGCGGCGGCCATCATGCCCTCAAAGTCATAGCTGTCCTCCAGAAAGTCCACTGTCTGGAATACCACAGCCAGATGGTATGTCTTCAATTGGGCAATGAGCTGATCCACCTCGCCCACCAGGGGAGGACACATCCAGCTTTTGCCGAACATGCCGCAGGCATTGCTTTCGCACAGCTTCCGAAATTCCGGCTGGAATTCGATGCTCTCTACGGGAACCAGGCCCACACGAGTAGCGCCGTTTTCCAGGATAAAGTGTTTCAGGGTTTCCGTATCCATAAAGCGTTCTCCAAAACGGCAAAAGCCGTGTTAATTGTAGAATTCCTTCACAGCCTGGAAGAAGGCGTCAATGTTTTCCCAGGGAGTGGCAGGGGGAATGTCGCATCCGGAGGAGATCAGGAAATTCGGATGCTGACAGCAGTCCTCCATGATCTTCAGGGTGTCTGCCCGAACGGATTCCGGGGTGCCATGACGCAGGGTGGCCACAGGATCCACATTGCCCATGGTGAGGATATCTCCGGGCATTTTGCTAAGCATTTCTGCCATGGGAACCGCGTTGCCAAAGTGATAGGCACCGGCGCCGCAGGAGAGCATCTCCGGCACCAGGGAGCCGATGCTGCCTCCGCAGTTGTGGTAGATCACCAGGAAGTTGTCATCCTGAACCGCGTCCACCAGACGCTTGACATAGGGAGAGGAGAATTCGCCGCACAGCTCCGGAGAGAGCAGACCGGCGGCAGGCTCGGCGATGACCACGCCGTGGGCGCCTGCATCCTTATAGGCCTGGATGTACTTCAGCAGGAACTGGGTGACCTTTTCCAGAGTGGCATGTACCATTTCCGGCTCGTCGTAGCAGTTGAACATGATCTCGGTCATGTCCATTAGCCGTCCTGCCAGGGAGTAGGGGCCGATGACACCGGCGAAAACAGGCCGGTCTGTGATCAGGCCCAGAGCCTTTTGGATGGCCTCCACATAGATCCCGGTACGGCAGTCTCCCACCTGGGGGATTCTCAGGGCCTCCACGTCCTCCATGGATTCCACCACAGCTCCCACCACGGTGGGAACCTCGTCATCGGAGAACCGGATCTGGGAGCCGAAGCACTCCGCCTCCACGGAAAGATCCATCAGGGACACGGCGGCGCTGGTATCACAGCGCTTGGCGATGGCGGCCATACCCTCCGCCTGGGCGGTGCTGGAGCGGATCAGCTCCTGAACGGAGATGTTCAAAAGCTGAATGGAGGGGAAGGAGAGGATGGGCATGGCCTTCCGTTTTTCCATGGCCATCTGCTCCTGTACCCATTGCTTCATATTCATAGGAATCTCCTTAAGACAGCAGAGACACGGCGGCATCGGCGGCAGAGGCAGCGTCGGAGGTATACACATCCGCGCCGATCTGACGGCAGAAGTTCTCGGTGACGGGAGCGCCGCCCACCATGATCTTCACCTGATCCCGGACACCGGCAGCCTCCGCGGCCTTGACCACCTCGCCCATGACGCCCATGGTGGTGGTAAGCAGAGCGGAGCAGCAGATGATCTGGCAGCCCTCGTTCTTCACGGCGTCGATGAACTGCTC
>CAYMWT010000027.1:6319-15844 GCA_964394055.1 uncultured Oscillospiraceae bacterium | reverse complement strand
GCAGAAGGGTTGTCTTGCCGCTGCCGGAGGAGCCGATGATGGCCAGCACCTGACCCTCCTCCAGGGAGAAGCTGACCCCTTTCAAAACGTCCGCATCTCCAAAACCCTTTTTAATATTTTTCACATCCAATACTGCCATAGCTTACCCTCTGAAATATCCAAGTTTCCTGTCCAGCTTATCCAGCAGGATCGTCAGCACCCCGCTGAATACCAGGTAATAGACACCGGTAAAGAACAGGGGCCAGATCAGACCCTTTTTGATAAAGCTTTCACCTGCCCAGATCAGCTCGTAAATGCCGATGACCCGGGCCTGGGAGGTGTCCTTCACCAGCGTGATGATCTCATTTCCCATGGGGGCGGTGATCCGCTTGATCACCTGAAGCAGCACCACCTTAAAGAAGATCTGGCTTTTGGTCATGCCCAGCACCTGGCCTGCCTCATACTGTCCCCTGGGAATGGACTCAATGCCGCCCCGGTAGATCTCCGAAAAGTAGCAGGCATAGTTGATGGAGAAGGCTATGATGGTGGCCTGGAACCGGGAAACGATACCGGTCAGGTCAAACATCAGCCCCGGGCCGTAGAAAATGATAATCAGCTGAAGCATCAGCGGCGTGCCCCGGATCACCCATACAAAGCCCCGGGTGAGCCACCGCAGAGGGGAAAACCTGCTCATGGAGCCAAAGCAGATCACCAATCCCAGGGGGATGGAGAAGAGCAGGGTGAGAAAAAAGACAGCCAGAGTTTGCCGGAAGCCTGCCATGAGCTGCCAGAAGACCGTTGCGAACATGGATGATTCCTCCGTTTGTGTATCTGTGTTACGCACAAAGTCTCCCTTTTGCAAGGGAGGCTTTGGGCTGTGTGAATTGCTTGCTTACTTGGCAAGGGTCAGGCTGTACTTTTCCGCCAGGGCGTCCAGGGTGCCATCGGCCATCCACTTGGCCAGCAGCTCGTTGAACTTGGCGGTCATGTCGGAATCCTTCCGGAAGGCCACGCCGTACTCTTCGCTGGTCAGGCTGATTCCGGCGGCCAGATCCGCGTAGCTGGTGCCTTCACCGGTCATGGCGTTTGCCATGGTAATGTCGATGACACAGGCGTCGGAGGTGCCGGCGGCCACTTCCATAAGGGCGGCGGCCTGGTCCTGCAAGGTCACATAACCGGTGATGCCCAGATCGTCCAGGGCGGCCTGACCGGCAGAGCCGTTCTCTACAGCGAACTTCAGATCACTGAGACTCTCAATGTAGTCGTAGTCGCCCACTACATCAGCCTTCATTACAATCACCTGGGCGTTGATCACATAGGCGTTGGAGCAGCTGGAGTTCAGGGTGACCTCGTCGGTGATGGTCATTCCGTTCCAGACGGCGTCAATGTTCTTGCTTGCCAGCTCCTGGAACTTCATGCCCCAGTCAGTCAGGACAAAGAACTCCACATCCACGCCCAGCTCCTTCGCGAACATCCGGGCAAACTCGGCGTCGAAGCCGGTCCATTCCCCGTTCTCGTCCTTGAAGTCCATGGGCGCGTAGTCGGTGATGCCGACCACCAGCTTGCCCTTGTCCTGCACCGCCTTCATGTCGGAGGCGGAAGCGTTCTTGCCGCAGCCGGTGAAGCACAGAACCAGCATCATAAGGGCCAGTACCAATGTCAGTTTCTTTTTCATAATCCTTACCTCTTTCTCCCCGCAGGGCTTAACTTTGTTTGATGTCTGGATTATACTTTATCAAGCTAAAGAAGTAAAGTATTATTTTTCTGTTTTCGTTAGTTTTGTAGGATTCCACAAGGCTGCTGGGTTCAAGAACACTTTAGCCTGATAAAGTGCATAAAACCGTACCTGTCATGTTCCGCCTGGGGGTTGCATATGCTGTCCCAGATAAGGAGGGATGGCTATGGCGGAGGCGCAACTGCCCCACAAGCTGCAACTGAATGAACGGCGTCAGCTCACCATGACCGGGGTGACGGAGGTGGTCAGCTTTGACGATGGGGCGGTGGTTTTGCAGACCTCTCTGGGCACCCTCATTGTCCAGGGGAAGCAGCTGCAATTAAAACAGCTTTCCCTGGATGGGGGCCAGGTGGCTGTGGACGGGGAAATCGCCGCCCTGAGCTATGAGGAGCCACGGGCCCCAGGCGGCTGGCGGCGGCTGTTCGGATGAGCCCCGGGGTAGCGGCTCATCGTCTGCTCCTGGGACTGGCCCTGGGGGCGGCGCTGGGACTACTGTATGGTTTCCTCCGGCCTCTGCGCCGCAGGCACGGGATGGTGGGAGACGGGCTGTTTCTGGTGGGCGCTGCCTGGTGCTGGCTGTATCTGGGCTTCGGCCTCTGCGGGGGAGACCTGCGGCTGGGGTATTTCCTGGCTCTGGGGATGGGGGCGGTTGCTTGGGAGAGCACCGTTGGGCTGTGGCTGCGGCCGGTTTTTGCCTGGATTTGGGAAATAATGGGAAGGATATGGGGCTTTTCCTGCCTCCCAATCAAAAAATTTTTCAAATTCGTAAAAATTTTGTTTGCATCTGGGGAAAAATGGGTTACAATGATAAGAGCATATATACGCCAGCGCCTATGGCGGGGAGGTAACCATGGAAAAGCAAATCAGCATTCCGCCAAAAAAATCAAAAATCCACATCCGGAGAAGTCCCCTGGCTTTGAAGGTGGTTCTGACTGTGCTTATTCTGTTCTCTACAGCGTCCCTGGTGGCCCTGCGGTGGGTGCACCTGGACATACAGGAGGAGATCGCGGATCAAAAGGCCCAGGCCGCCCAGATCGAATACAAAAACGCCGCCCTGGAGCAGCGCAGCCAGAACGTGGGAAGCGTAAGCACCATTAAGGATATCGCCCAGAATGAGCTGGGCCTGGTGGATCCCAATACCGTGGTGATCCGTCCCGGGGAGAACGCCGCCGAAGAAACTGTCAGACCTTCGGTGGAGGAGACCCTGGAAAATTCGTCTGAACCGTAATACCGGCAGAATCTGCCAAACAATATGGAGGAAGCAAAGCATTTATGGAGTTAACCGTAGGAACTGTCCTGGAGGGCAAAGTAAAATCCATCACCAGCTTCGGAGCGTTTGTCGCCCTTCCGGAGAACAAGACCGGCATGGTACATATCTCTGAGGTGGCCAACACCTATGTCAGCGATATCCGCCAGCATCTGACGGAGGGTCAGGACGTGAAGGTGGTGGTCATCGGCACGGAGAACAACAAGATCAACCTTTCCATCAAGCGTCTGGAGCCCAAGCCCCAGCGTCCCGAAGGGAACGGCTCCCGTCAGGGCTACCGCAATGGGAACGGCCAGCACCGGGAGGGGAATTTCCAGCCCAGGGAACAGAACCGGACACCCCGGGCGCCGGTACAGCCCGCGGCACCCAAGACCGCTGACCAGCTGTTTGAGGAAAAGCTGAAGGCCTTTATGACCGAGTCTGACAGCAAGCTGGCCTCCGTGAAGGCTTATTCCGAGCATCGGAGCAGAAACAGCCGGAGAAGAGGGTAAGCCCTCTCAGTCAGCCTTCGGCTGCCAGCTCTCCCAAAGGGAGAGCCAAGGGCGTTTCTAAATTTTCTTCTGCTCTAAAATTTGTACCACCCACTTGGCTCCCCCTCTGGGGGAGCTGTCTCAGCGCTGTGCGCTGAGACTGAGAGGGTGACCGAGGAAACACTATGCAAACGGTTGTGATCACCGGCGGCTCCCGGGGCATCGGCGCCGCCGCTGTGGAGGCCTTCGCCCGGCAGGGCCATCGGGTCTTCTTTCTGTACGAAAAAAATCATGCTTCCGCCGCTTCCGTGGCGGAAAAAACCGGCGCGACCCCCATCTGCTGTGACGTATCCCAGGGGGACGCTGTGAAAAAGGCCTTCGCTCAGATCCCCGACGTGGACGTGCTTATCTGCTGCGCCGGGATCATGCACTTTGGCCTTCTGTCCCAGACCAGCGAGGAAACCTGGGACAGGCTGTTTGACGTGAACGTCAAGGGCATCTATCACTGCGTCAACGCCGCCATGCCGGCCTTCCTCCGGAAGCAGTCCGGCTGCGTTATCACCGTTTCCAGTATGTGGGGACAGGTGGGGGCCTCCTGCGAGGCTGCCTATTCCGCCACCAAGGGAGCGGTGATCGCTCTGACCAAGGCCCTGAGCAAGGAGCTTGGCCCCAGCGGCATCCGGGTCAACTGCGTTGCCCCCGGGGTGATCCTGACGGATATGTGCGCAGGGCTGGAGCCGGAGACCCTGGAGAGCCTGGCCGAGGATACTCCATTGGGCCGCAACGGAACACCCCAGGATGTGGCTAAGGCCTTCACCTATCTTGCCCAGGCGGACTTCGTCACCGGCCAGGTGCTGGGGGTCAGTGGTGGATTTGTTATGTAAACTTGCCTTTCTATTACACAAATATAAGGAGAACAATATGAAAATTTCCATTGGCTGTGACCACGGCGCTTTGACCCTGAAAAACAAGATTGCCGCTCATCTCACCGCCCAGGGCCACGAGGTCAGGGACTTCGGCACCTACACCTCCGATAGCTGCGATTATCCCGACTTCGCCGCCGCCGCTGCCCGGGCTGTGGCCGCGGGAGAGTGTGAAAAGGGCATCGTGCTGTGCACCACGGGCATCGGCGTTTCCATTTCCGCCAATAAGGTGCAGGGCGTGCGCTGCGCCCTGCTCACGGATACCTGGACGGCGAAAATGACCCGCCTCCACAATGACACCAACATGATGGCCCTGGGAGCCGGTGTGGTCGGGGAAAACCTGGCTCTGGAAATCGTGGACACCTGGCTGGCCACGGAATTTTCCGGGGAGGAAAGACATCAGCGGCGGATCGACAAGGTTATGGCGCTGGAAAAATAAGAGGCCCGTTCCCGCGGAAAGGCAAAGACCTTTCCGCGGGATTTTTCTGCCCGGATATGGGATACTTTGGTGAAAAACTTTTTTAATAAAACTATAGACAATTATTTGGCCTTGGTATATAATTAAGAATGACTCATTGCCCCTTATGCTCTGTGGGGAAGACAGAGCGGGCCACGGGAGTCGTTTACACTTAGTCGTGAAAATGGGGAAATTTTCCAAAAAGTGGGAATTTTTGGGAAAACTCTGCCCGAACTGTTCGCGAATCGGGATAGAGGCCATTTTCAGAAGGTGAGGGAGTTCTATGCATTTTTCAACAAAACCAAGTAGAGAGAAGCCATCTGTGGGCCAAAACCGGTTTACAGTGAAATTATGGCGGAGGCTTGCCTGTGCCATGCTGTGTCTTGTCCTGCTGTGCTCGAACCTGACCGTCGCTTTCGCGGCGGAGGACGAGAACGGGAGCGAGATGACAGTGACAGAGCAGACGGCCTCTTCCGAGAATACAGACATCGACGAGGTGCCCGAGACCACGGCGGCGGTACCGGAGACCACGGAGACTGCCACTGTGCCTGAGACCACAGCGGCCGCAACCGTGCCCGAAACCACGGTTGCCGCGACGGAGGAAACAGAAGCTACGGAACCCACGGTTCCGGAAACCACAGTGCCGGAAACCACGGTACCGGAGACCCAGGAGGAAGGGGCAGTCTATACCCTGCACCTGACCCATGTCTTCCGGTATACCGAGGACGGCAAAAAGAGGAGCATCCAGGCCTCTGAAACCCGGGAGCTGCGGGAAGAGGACTTCGTGGACGGCTTCGCGGATGTGAGCCGCTTTGCCCTGAAGGCAGAGCAGGTCACCGTCACGGAGGCAGAGCCTGTTTCCCTGGACAGCTTTACCAAGAACCGGGAGGGCGGCGCCCAGATCCTCTATGCCGTCAAGGACGGCTGGAAGCCGGTGAAGAAGACCTCCGGCGGCATGATGAGCAAGGTGCGCTCTGTGTTCACCGGAACGGAGCTTGGGGACATCACCTTTGAACCCCTTGATGTGGTGACGGTGAACCTGACCTTTGAATACTCCAGAACCGGCGGCCTGGCGGGAAACAACGTGACAGACCCTCAGACCGTGGAGATGAAGGCCACGAAGCAGGCCGACGGCAGCTATACCCTGGACGCCTATGATCTTCCCCAGAAGGATGGCTTCCGGATCGTGCTGAATCCCTCCCCGCTGAACGAGTATCTGGTGAGCAAACCCACCGGAACCGAGACCCCGGAGGAGCTGGCCCAAAAGCTGGAAGACGGCGGCTTCAATGTAGATGTGGAGAACAAGACTGTCTACTACTATCAGGAGCAAGAAGGCGTAGAGCAGAATCCCAACTTCCAGAACCGCTACTCCACGGAGTATAACAATGCCTGGAACGCGGCCCGGAAGCTGACAAACGATAATTTCACGGCTGAGGCCAAGGGAACCAATCCCATCCTGGGCGCCAACAAGCTGGAAAATCCCACCCTTTCCATCACCCTGACGGCGGAGCAGCTGGCCAACGCTGCTGGCAGCGGGCTGAGCCTGACGGTTTACTACCGCCGCAACGCCACCTGGTACACGGTGAACCACTGGGTACCCGAGAGCCTTGCCACGGTAAGTGACGCGGTCATGGGCGAAAACGGACAGGCCATTACAGATATGGTCGATGGCATAACCTATGTTCTTCAGGCTCAGGAGACGCTCCAGGGCCGGGTAGGCGCGACCACCGCCGCCAAGGCCATGGGCGGTACGGCCTTTGAGCTGGTATCCCCGGTGTCCATCGTTCAGGAGCTGATCGGGGATACGGGCACAGTGGTGAATATCCGCTACGCGGCCGCAAGCTCCTACCGGATCATCTTCGATACGGACTATACTTATATCCCGAGACAGCAGGTTGATATGCACGGCCAGGTTAACCTGAATGTTGCGAAGCCCAGCCGAACCGGCTACACCTTCGGCGGATGGCAGTACCTGAAAAAGGGTACGAGTGACCAATATGAGCCAGTGAGCGATAGCCTGACTGTGAACGAAGAGCTGATCAAGAGCGCCGAGCTGGTGCAGAGCGGCGACGTAATGGCGATTCACCTGTATCCCAGGTGGGTGCCGGATAAGACCAACGTGCGGGTGGTTCTCTGGACGGAAAATCTGACCGGTACGGACGATGTCCAGGCCTATGCTTCCGGCGGAAATACCAGCTATTACAGCTCGAAGTATGCCGCTGCCCCTGTGACCCATTTACCTCAGGTGGGAACCACGGAGCAGAATTACAGCAATGTGGGCAGCTTCATCATTTCGGTGAATACCGATTCTTCACTGGTGGAAAACGGCAACCTGCTGAACATAATTCAGACTGAGGTGGAGAAACAGTTTGACGCTGCCATGGGCGAGTCCAGCGAGTGTCGTGTGAGAGACTTCTATCGTCAGGCCGCTTTCGAAATCGTCCACGAAGAAGGAGACCAAATCCATTATGACACGACCACGGCCAATGCCGACGGCAAGACCATGATCTATGTCTACTTCACCCGGAATATCTACGAGCTGCTGTTTACATACTATGGCAGAGCCACGACCAATGGAAACACTTCCGATTTCTGCGTGGCAGTCAGCACCAATGGCTACAGCTTCAGCGACGGCGCGGCAGTCCCGAATGGCAATCTGAATTTTGGCTATAGCACCAGCCATAATGGCGGCAACGGTACCAACTATGGCAACGGCTGGATGCGGGCAAGTGTGGATAGCGGCAGTCAAATGCCGGTTCCCCAGACCATTACCATCCGGGCCAAGTATGGCGCGGATCTGCGGAATGTCTGGCCCGTAGCCCGGGCGGAGGAAAACGTCAATTCCCTTGATAACATCGGAGGCCGTGGCAACATTGTGAGAATGATCTCCTGGGGCACCACGGACGGCAAATACTGTGAGGGTGGATTCTTTAATTCCGGCAAATACAACCAGGGCGAGCCCACCATTATGGGCACCTACGCGGCCATGAGCGCTGAGATCGTTGCCGATCCTGCGCAGCCTGTGGTCTACAATGCGGACGGCAGCTTCAATTCCTCTGGTCTGCGGCACAATCTGGTTGCCTACTGGTTTAACGGAGGCATCAGCCATTACCGGAACAACCACTGCTTCGAGATTCCCGACCTGAATGTGACTGGCTTACAGAAGGTCAGCATCTATAACAATGACACCACAAACCAGCAGAACTTCCTGTATCTGGTACCCGTGAACAACGAGACCGTGGCGAAATACGCCTTTGACGATCTGATGCGGGTCTCCTACGTGAATGGGACGATCACCTATGACGTTCCCGACGGCGGATACTATGCGGTGCGTGAGTACAACGGAAGCTACTATGCCGTTGCCCGTCAGGTGGACACCGTGTCCTCCAACAGCATCGAGAAGCAGAATCCCAGCGCCCGGCTGCACATGACAAGAGCAAATAGCACGCCGGATCATTCCACATGGTATGCTAATTCCGACGGCGCTTATGATGGCACTACCTGTGGCACCCAAAACAACCCCTACGACCTCTACTTCTACTACAACAGAGATCGCTACATCATCACCTACATGGCCCCCTCCAACAACAGCTCCACGGACACGGAGGTGACCCTGGGTACCATCGAGCTGCCCTACGGCGCACAGGTGACCAAGGAAAAATACGGCTTTGCCCTGGATTATCAGGACACCAACCAAGACAGCAAGTATCCCTGGACGATCCCTGGAACCGTTAACGTCTGCCCGGATCGGGCCACAGACGGCCAGGCGGAATGGAACTTCGAGGGCTGGGCCCTTGGCCCCGGCGGCGTGAATATGCAGTGGACGGCGGCGGCTGAAGACAACCCAGCCTCCTTCCCCATGGAGGGTAACCTCCGGCTGTACGCCATCTGGGACGCGCCCACCTATACGGTGACCTTCCACCTGAACGGCGGCAACGTGGCCGGGAATGCAGACAACATTGAGACAGAGGTTCCCGCCAATACCCGGTTCACCGCCAACGGCACCATTCCCCGTCCTCTGCGGGAGGGCTATACCCTGGTGGGCTGGTATAACGCGGATGAAAACGGCAGTCTGCTGGACAGGGATGGCGATGTGGTCACCGATGTTTCCCAGGCCGTAGCCTTCGACTTTGACCAGCCTGTCTCCTCCAATCTCCATGCCGTGGCTGTCTGGCAGACTGTCAGCACGGAGACCTTCAGCTACAACGTCTACTACGTTACGCTTACCAAGAAGGATGGCGACACCATCACCAAGACGGTCATGATTCAGGATGATAAAATCGTAGAAACCGGTGGAACGGAGTATTGGCTCCTGGAACAGGATGCATACCCTGACCAGACCTTCATCCAGGACGGTACCCTGAACCTGACGGCGAAGAAGTTCAGCGGCTATGTGCCCCAGGATACCAACAAGTCCCTGGTTATGGAAAATTCCGACACCTACGACGTGATTTTCTACTACAACCCCACAACGTCCTACAGCCATACCGTCCGGTTCGTCCTGGCCGGTACAGAGACGGGAACGCCCAAAGTGGTGACGCCCAGCGATGACTATACCGGAGAGGTCAAGGCGGACAAGGTCGTGATCACCCCCAAGTCCGAGGTGGTCAAGCAGCTTGAGAAGAAGGGCTTCCGGCTGGTCAGCAAGATTGCTGACAACAAGTATGAAGCGGCAGACACGGCGGATGAACTGA
>CAYMWT010000027.1:0-6219 GCA_964394055.1 uncultured Oscillospiraceae bacterium | reverse complement strand
ACGGGCGATCACTTTAGCGTGACCAATCCCGCGTCCCCTGTGTTCGATGCTGTTACGACAAAGTGGTACAAGTTTGCCGGCTGGACCCTGGGCGAGAGTACCCAGGATACAAATACACCTCCTGCGGATGGGCTCTACAATCCCCTGGAAGTACAGGAAGGAACCACCGGAAACCTGACCTTTATCGCCAAATGGGCTGCGGCAGAGGCTCGCGATCTGGGTGACCTGACGGTCACAAAGACCGTGGCCGGCAACGCCGGGGATCAAACCCGGGAGTTCTCTTTCACTGTGGATTTGCATGACGAGAGCATTACCGGAATCTTCGGCCAGGGCACTACGGCTATGTCCTTCACGAAAGGCGTTGCCACCTTCACCCTGCGCCACGGCGAGAGCAAGACGGCTACCGGCCTGCTTCAGGGCTTAACCTATGAGGTGAAGGAAACCGACGTAAGCGGGGATGGCTATGTGACCACCAAGAGTGGAGATACCGGCAAGATCGGCGCTACCCTCTCCACAGCGGCGTTCACCAACACCAAGAACGAGGGCACCCTGACCATCACCAAGAAGGTTGAAGGTGCCTATGCGGATCACACCAAGAAGTTTGATTTCACGATCCTTCTTTCCAGCTCCGCAACACTCAATGGACAGCCAATTACCGGTGGAGCCGAAGCCCACTTCCAGCTGGCCGATGGCGAGAGTGCAACTGTCACCCATATTCCCATGGGAACCACATACCATGTGGAGGAGTCCGGTGCTGGCGGTTACCTCTGCAATCCTGCTACCCATGAATTCGACGGCACATTCAACGAAACCAACCCGGCAGTTACAGCAAGCTTTGTCAACACCTACTCCCTGACACCCTTGACGGTTGACAGCGCCACCCTTGGCATCAACGGCACCAAGACCATGGAGGGCCGTGACTTCCAGGCGGGCGACAGCTTTACCTTCCAGATCAGAGCAACGGAAAACTCCCCCGAAAATACACCGCTGCCCAACCCGGCGAGCTGTACCGTTACGCCCAATTCCGGCAATACAGTGGACTTTGCCTTTGGAAGGGTCACCTTCACGGCGCCCGGTGAATACCTGTACGTTATTTCCGAGGTCAACCCCCAGACCAATCCTCTCCCGGGTGTTTCCTATGACGCCGCCGGTTACAGACTGACGGTTACCGTAGCGAACAATGGAAACGGCACCCTGAGCGTGACCAACATCAAGATCGAGCGGTCGAACAGAACCGAGGTTGGTCAGTGGGTAGAGCTGTACAACGGCACAACGCCTGCTAAGCAATACTGCGATTTCATCAACACCTACTCGGCACAGAAGCAGAATCTGAACCTGACCGGCAGTAAGGTGCTGACCAACAAGAAGCTGGCGGATTATGGAGAGAACCAGTTCGAGTTTATTCTGACTGCGGAGAACCCGAATCAGCCAATGCCCGCGGGCAGCACCAACGGCGTGTATACCCACAAGAACCTGGTAACGGGCGGAATCCTGATTCCGGACATCCTGTTCCAGACGGAAAACGTGGGCCATACCTACCACTACACCATCACCGAGAAGCAGCCTACCGAGGACGGCAGCATGACAGGCAAGCCTCTGGATGGGGCTGTGAAGAACGAGGATGGGAAATGGGTATACCGGGGCGTGACCTATGACGACCATGTCCACACCGTGGATGTGACAGTGGGCACCACCAACCAGGATGGTGAGGAAGTCATCACCCTGGCCGTCAGCCACGACCGCCATGGTACCGGCGAAGGCGCTATGTCTGCCTTCACCTTCACCAACGTCTACAACGCTGTCAGCGAGCCGCTGCCTCTCACCGGAACCAAGCGCATCACCGGCCGGGAGTTCCAGCAGGGCGACCAGTTCACCTTCAACATTGTGCCTCTGGACGGCGCGCCCGCGCCCAAGAATGACCAGGGCAGCGACGTGACCCAGGTGATCCTGGCAGCGTCCAGCGGCAGCGAGGCGGAAATCGGCTTTGGCACCCTGAAATTTACCGCCGCGGACATGAAGGACGCCCAGGGTGGCCCTGTGACGGAAAAGACCTTCCGGTATGAGATCACCGAGGCAGAGGGCACCGTGACCGATATGGTCTACGACACTGCCAAGCGCACGGTGGAGATCCATGTCACCGACGACGGTGGCGTGCTGAAGGCCCAGGTGGTGAATGAGGACGCGCTGGTGTGGAACAACCGCTTCACCGCCCGCGCCAATCTGACCATTTCCAAGACCGTGGCAGGCAACGGCGGCGACCAGCAGAAGCAGTTCATTTTCACGGTCACATTGACGGACGCAAACGGGAACAACCTGGTTGGAGACTTTGGGGCCACCCGCTTCACTCTGAAGCACGGGGAAAACCGGGTGATCACCGGGATCCCGGTGGGAACCAACTATACCGTGGTGGAGGTGGAAGCCAATCAGGGCGGCTATGTCACCACGGCCACCGGCGATAAGGGCGTCATTTCGGAGAACGGGGCTGTGGCCAGCTTCACCAATACCCGGGACATTGTTCCCGGCAAGCTGACCGTCACCAAGACCGTTACCGGACTGAAGGGTGACAAGACCAAGGCCTTCACCTTCGTGGTCACCCTGAGCGACGAGACCATCAACGGAGAATACGGCGAAATGACCTTTGTCAACGGCCGGGCGGAATTCACCCTGAAGCATGGTGAGCGAAAGACCGCCGAGGGCCTTCCCGCCGGAGTGGAATACACCGTGAAGGAAGGGGACAACGAGGGCTATACCGTGCGGAGGATCGGAGACACCGGCGTGATCCGGGAGGGCAGAACCGCCTATGCCCGATTCACCAACCGGAAGACCAACCTGGACAACCAGCCCAGAACCGGCGACGAGACCAGACTGGGACTGTGGATCGGTCTGACGGCCCTGTGCTTCCTGGGCGCGGTGGTATCCCTGATGTTCGGCAAAAAGAAAAGCGGCAAGTATCGCAGATAAGTAAATGAGAACGGCGGCGAGGTGGGTGTCAGTGCACCTGTCCCGCCGCCCTTTCCCCGGCTGGCATTGACCCAAGGAGCGATGAAAATGAAACGGAAGAAAAAAGTGAGCAAGCTGCCTCTGATTCTGGCGGGGCTGTTTATGGTAGGATTTGTGATTTCCGGCACCATGGTTTACAAGATCCTCCATGACGCCCACAGAGAGAAGCAGGGCTTTGACAAGCTGGCTCAGATCGTGGAAGAGGCCCGGACTTCGGCGCCGGTAAAAAGCGACCGGGAGCCTGTGGAGGAGACCCGGGAGAATGGAGAGCCTCAGACCGTGGAGACTCCCAAGTCCTCGCCCTACGCCCCCTTAAAGGCGCTGAATGAGGATTTCTTCGGCTGGATCAACATTGAAAACACGGTGGTGAACTATCCCGTCATGCACACCCCGGAGGATCCGGAGCGGTATCTCCACCGGGATTTTGAGAAGGCGGACTCCCAAAGCGGGGTACCCTTCCTGGATGGGGCCTGCTTCGAGGGCTGCGGGAATTATCTGATCTACGGCCATCACATGAAGAACGGCAGCATGTTTGCAACCCTCCTCTCTTACGCCGACCAGACCTTCCGGGAGGAGCACCCTGTGATCTATTTTGACACCGTGACCGAGTCCGGGGTCTATGAGGTGGTGGCCGCCTTCTATTCCAAGGTGTACGAAAAGGAAGACCAGAACGTATTCCGGTACTATGACTACACAGAACTGAGGGACAGAAACAGCTTTGAAAGCTACGTTTCCCAGGTGGAGCAGGCGGCGCTGTATGACACGGGCATCCATCCCGTATACGGTGATTCTCTTCTGACCCTGTCCACTTGCAGCTACCACACCGAAGACGGACGGTTCGTGGTGGTCGCGAGAAAGAAATAAACATAGATATCCGAAAAAACGCAAAGCGGCAAGGCTCAGCCTTGCCGCTTTGTCTTGTGGTCATTATGCTAAAAATCATCCGTTCGGTTTTATGAACATTCAACAAATGGAATCTTCACTTTTTTTGAAAAAATAGCACATTTTTGAATATCTATTGACTTTTTATGGCCGATTTGTTAACGTAATAGCTGTAATCGATCCGCCGGGAGGATGCCTGGCAGATCAAAATTGAATTGGAGGAAAAACATATGAAGAAACTGTTTGCTCTGCTTCTGGCCGTAGTCATGGTTCTGTCCCTGGCTGCCTGCGGCGGAAACTCCGCTCCCGCTGCCACCGAGGCCCCCAAGAGCGACGCCCCTGCCGCTGAGGCTCCCGCCGCTGACACTTCCGACGTGGCCAACGACCCCAAGGTCACCCTGGTTTACGCCGAGGTCAACCCCGAGGACACCATCGTCGGCAAGACCGCTGCTGAGTTCAAGCGCCTGGTGGAAGAGCTGTCCGGCGGCTCCATCACCATTGACGTCCGCTACAGCGGCGTTCTGGGTTCCGAGAACGACGTTCTGGACGCCATCATCGGCGGCGACGACTCCATCGACATGAGCCGTATCTCCGCCTTCGCTCTGACCAGCTACGGCGCCAAGAAGTCCATGCTGCTGTCCATCCCCTACACCTTCGTCAGCCGTGAGCACTGGTGGAACTTCGCCAACTCCGATCTGGCTGCTGAGTTCCTCAACGAGCCTCAGGAAATCGGCCTGCCCCTGCGCGGCATCTTCTACGGTGAGGAAGGCTTCCGTCACTTCTTCGCCAACAAGCCCATCAACTCCATCGAGGATCTGAAGGGCATGAAGATTCGTGTGTCCAACGACCCCGTTATGAACGGCATGGTGGAAGGCCTGGGCGCCTCTCCCACGGTCGTCTCCTTCGGTGAGCTGTACTCCGCTCTGAACACCGGTGTCTGCGACGCCGCTGAGCAGCCCATCGCCAACTACAAGAGTAACGCCTTCCCCGAGGTTGCCAACAACCTGATCCTGGACGGCCACACCCTGGGCGCCATCCAGTGCGTCATCACCGACACCGCTTGGGCCAAGCTGACCCCCGCTCAGCAGGAGGTTCTGCTGGAGGCCGGCCGTCAGGTGCAGAAGTACAACCAGGAAGTTTCTCAGTCCGCTGAGGACGAGGTTCTGGAGCAGCTGAAGGCTGAGGGCTGCAACGTTGTGGACGTGACCGACAAGGCTCCCTGGCAGGAAGCCTGCGCCAAGGTCATCGAGGACAACACCGCCGACCAGGCTGAGCTGTATCAGCAGCTGCTGGATCTGGCCTAAGCCTGTAATTACCATTTCATTCGCCTATGGGGGACACGGATTCTTCCGTGTCCCCCGGAAGTGATTTCACACGAAAGGGAGGAGATCTATGCCGAAATTCTTCGCGACCCTGGAAAAGGTGCGTCCCGTATATGACGTGACCTACAAGGTGGTTATGTTCCTGTGTAAGATCCTGCTGGTTGCCGACGTCCTCATTACCTCCTACGCGGTTCTGGGCCGGTTCTGCCAGCAGTGGGCAAGAGAATATTCGTTCCTGCATTTCCTTGCCGTGATCAAAGACCCTGCATGGACGGAGCAGGTGGTTCTGACCTGTATGTCCTATATGGCGGTGCTTTCCGCCGCCCTGGCCATCCGCACCAACAGCCACGTCCGCATGACCGCCTTCGACCGGTATCTGCCTCCGATGGTCATCAAGGTTCTGGACGTGCTGGCCGACGTGGCCGTCATGGCTCTGGGCTTCATCATGCTCATTGTTGGCTGGCAGTACGCTTCCACTTTGGGCAGCAAGGGCTTCTATGAGTCCATTCCCTGGCTGAGCCGGTTCTGGATGTATTTCCCCGTGCCTCTGGCCGGATTCGCTATGATCGTATTCGAGCTGGAAGCCCTGTTCAAGCACATTGAGGCTTTCTTTGTAAAGAATGATGAAAAGGAGGCAGCTGAATAATGGAAGTCAATACCCTTGCCATTGGTGTCCTGCTTGGCACCTTCGCGGTAATGATCCTGCTCCGGTTCCCCATTGCCTACGCCGTGGGCCTGTCCTCCGTCTTCTGCCTGCTCACCATGGGCAACAACATCAACGCCATCTGCCGTCTGATGGTGAAGGGCATCTCCTCCTTCTCCCTGATGGCCGTGCCCTTCTTCATCACCATGGGCGTGCTCATGGGCAAGGGCGGCATTTCCGATAAGCTGATCGATCTGGCCAACGCCTGCGTGGGCTGGATGCGAGGGGGTCTCGCCATGGTAAACATTGTGGCCTCCTACTTCTTCGGCGGCATTTCCGGCTCCGCCTCCGCCGATACCGCCTCCATCGGCT
>CAYMWT010000026.1:0-16059 GCA_964394055.1 uncultured Oscillospiraceae bacterium | reverse complement strand
AGAGCACTTCTCAGAGTCGTTCTGAGAAGTGCTCTTTTTTGCTTTGCGGTCAGGATTTGTCCACACGGAAAGCTGTTTTTAGGAGAAAAGATGCCTGTAAACCAATCAGGCGCATGAAGAAAGCGCCGACTGTCCGCCGTTGCATCCGGCTATAAAGCTGCTTAAAAGGCCTCCACCGCCATACAGCGGCAGATGGTATCCTCGAAGGCCCGAATGGCACGGCTGCGGTAGCCCTCCGGGGGATAGATCAGCGCCAAATACACATAGCACCGCTTCTTGCCGATGCTTAGATAGATCACATCCCGGCTCTCCTCAATGCAGGAGCGGTAGGTAAAGGCCAGACCCATTCCCCGGCGGGCCAGGGCCGCGGCCATAGGCGCGGTCAGATTGCCGCACACAGACCTTGGCGTGATCCCCAGCTTTTCAAACTCCTGCTGGGCAATGCTCCCCAGCTTGGCCGCCCGTCCGGAAATCAGGAAATCCAGGTGGGCAATGTCCGCCATCTCCACCCAGGGACGGTTTGGCCCGCCGCCGCCCTCCCGGACGAACTCCATCACCGGGTGATCCCGACTGGCCACCAGCAGTACCTCGTCCTTCATCAGAAATCTTCCCTGATTCTGCCACTGATCCTGACTGACCGCAACCAGTGCCATATCCAGGGTGCCTGAGGCAATTTTCCGTTCCAGGACGCTGCTGTCATCCTCGTGAAGTACCACCTCCACATTGGGTACCTCCTGATGGAACAGGTGCATGGCCTTGGGCAGCAGGTAGCTTCCCCGGTAGGTGCTGATCCCAAAATGGATGACGCCCTCCACCGGAACCTCCATGTCCGTAAGCTGCTTTTTCACCTGCTGATACTGGATCAGCATTTGCCGGGCATTGCGGACATACAGCTCTCCGGCGGAGGTCAGCCGTACACCGTTGGAGGCCCGACGGAAAAGCTTGACCCCCAATTCCGCTTCATACCGGCTCAGGTACTGGCTGAGACTGGACTGGGCGATGTACAGCCGCTCCGCCGCCCGGCTGATGCTCCCTTCCTCTGCTGTGGTGACAATATATTCCAGTTCCTTTAATTCCATGTCCTTTCCTCCATCTCGTCTTTTTGCCCAATTTCTTATAGCGCCCTTGTACAGATTCACAAGAGATATTGGTTTTTCCGATGGGTGATATGCTATATTCGAACTTCCATCTGAATTACCGATATTATATAATACATTCAGACGAAAGGCAACAGAAAAGGCCTTTCCCAATCGAAAAAATTGAAAGGAGCAACAAAATGGCAGAAATTTCTTTGCAGGGCGTTGTGGATATGCACGTCCACACCAATCCGGATCTGCGGCTGAGAGCCTACGACGACTTCCAGCTCTGTGATGCCGGTGTCCGGGTAGGGGCCCGGGCCATCGTCATCAAGTCCCACATGGGCAGCACCGCCGAGCGTGCCTATCTCGTAAACGCCTACAACCGGAAGGTCAACGGCAAAAACGACTTCACCATGGTCGGCAGCATTACCCTGAACCGCTGTGTAGGCGGCATCAACCCGGTGGCTGTGGAAAACGCCCTGAAGCTGGGGGCCAAGGTGGTATGGCTGCCCACCTCCTCCGCCCGGAACCATCTGGAAAAGCTGGGCAAGTCCACGGAAGGGTGTGTGGATGTGGTTCGCAACGGCGAAATCGTGCCGGAGCTAAAGCAGGTTCTGGAGCTGGTCAAGGCCTATGACGCAGTCCTGGGCACCGCCCACATCTCCGTCCCCGAAATCTTCACCGTCACCAAGGCGGCCCGGGAGCTTGGTGTCCAGAAGGTCGTGGTGACCCATCCCGAATGGTGGATCGTGAACATGTCCCTGGAGGATCAGGAGCGGATCGTCAAGGAATACGATGTCCTTCTGGAACGCTGCTATGCCCAGAACAAGGGCGTGGGCGCGGGCAACGGCTATCTGAGCAACCTCCCCGGTAATCTGGAGGTGATCCAGAAGATCGGCTACAAAAACGTCCTCATCAGCACCGACGGCGGTCAGGTGGAAAATCCCAACTGGGAGATTGCGGAACGGAATTATCTGCAATACATGGCTGACCACGGCGTCCCCCAGGAGCACATCCGCTACATGAGTCATGACATTCCCTGCAAGCTGCTCGGCATCGAGTAATCTTTAAAAAAAATAAACGGAGGAAACTACCATGAGTCCTGCTATTCTCAGTGCATTGATCATCGGATCCATCGCCCTGGCCGTGTTCCTTGGCTACAAGACGAAAATCAACACCGGCTTCTTCTGCATCGGATTTGCCTATATCATCGGCTGCTTCATCATGGGCCTGAAGCCCAAGGCCATCATCGGCTACTGGCCTACCAACACCATGTTCGTGATCATGGCCGTGTCCCTGTTCTACAACGTGGCAGCGGCCAACGGCACTCTGGAGAAGATCTCCCGGAGCCTGCTGTACGCCTGCCGGAAGTTCCCCGGCCTGCTTCCCTACGCTCTGTTCTTTGTGGCCGTCATCCTGTCCGTCATGGGCGCCGCCTACTTTACCGTCCTGGCCTTCCTGGCTCCCATCACCCTGCTCATCTGTGAGGAGTCCAAGATGGACAAGCTCACCGGCGCCGTTGCCATCAACTGCGGCGCTCTGGCAGGCGGCAACTTCCCCACCGCCGCTCTGGGCGTGGTGTTCCGCGGCCTGATGGACACCGCCTATGAAGCTACCCCTGATATCGCTGCCATCGATTCCTTCTCCTCCACCCTGACTATGTTCGGTCTGGCTATCCTGTCCTCCCTGATCATCATTACCGTATTCCGTTTCGGCTTCAAGTCCAACCGGAACATTGGCAAGGGTGTCACCTTTGCAAAGCCCGAGGCCTACAACAAGGCCCAGAAGCAGACCCTCACCCTGATCCTGCTGATGATGGCCGTGGTTCTGATCTTCCCCGTTCTGAAGCTGATCCTCCCCGGCGTAAAGTTTATCTCTAACATTGCCGGTAAGATCGACGTGGGTCTGGTGGCCTTTGTCTTCGCCATCATCGCTCTGCTGATGAAGCTGGCTCCCCAGAAGGAGATCATTGCCAAAATTCCCTGGAACACCATTATGATGATCGGCGGCGCCGGAATGCTCATTGCCGTGGCTGTGGAAGCCGGTACCATCGATATGCTCTCTGCCTGGATTGGCAGCAACGTTCCCACCTTCCTGGTGCCTCTGGCCTTCAGCATCATTGCGGCCATCATGAGCTTCTTCAGCTCCACCACCGGTGTTGTCTGCCCGGCTCTGTTCCCTCTGATCCCCGCCCTGGCTGTGTCCACCGGCTTGAACCCCGCCGCTCTGTTCACCTGCACCGTTCTGGGTGCCCAAAGCTCTGCCATTTCCCCCTTCTCCTCCGGCGGCTCCCTGATCCTGGGCTCCTGCGGCAGCGAGGAAGAGCGCAATACCCTGTTTAACCGGCTGCTGTTTGTGGCAGTGCCCATCAGCGTGGGCATCTGCGCGGTATACAACTTGGTTCTTTCCATGATCCTGTGATTTTGAAAAGGAGCAATCAATATGCTGAAATTATATGAATCCGGCATTTACCTGGTAAATGGTCAGGAAATTATCACCGATCCCGCCGAAGTAACCGCCAAGACCGGAAAGGCCGTTTCCCAGGCCGAGGCCGCCCGGAATACCATGGCCTATTCCATCCTGAAGGCCCACAACACCGTGGAGAACATGGACGACCTGCGTCTGAAATTCGACTCCATGACCTCCCACGACATCACCTACGTGGGCATCATCCAGACCGCCCGGGCTTCCGGCATGAAGGAGTTCCCCCTGCCCTACGTTCTGACCAACTGCCACAACTCCCTCTGCGCCGTAGGCGGCACCATCAACGAGGACGACCACAAGTTCGCCCTCTCCGCTGCCCATAAGTACGGCGGCATCTACGTCCCCACCAACATGGCGAACATCCACTCCTACAACCGGGAAATGATGGCCGGCTGCGGCCGGATGATCCTGGGTTCCGATTCTCACACCCGCTATGGTGCCCTGGGCACCATGGCCGTGGGTGAGGGCGGCGGCGAGCTGGCAAAGCAGCTGGTGGGCCGTACCTACGATTTCGCCCGTCCCGGCGTCATTGCCATCTACCTGACCGGCGCACCCCGTCCCGGCGTAGGCCCCCAGGACGTGGCCCTGTCCATCATCGGCGCTGTCTACAAGAACGGCTACGTCAAGAATAAGGTCATGGAGTTCGTCGGCCCCGGCATTGCGGGCCTTCCCATGGAGTACCGGAACGCCATTGATGTCATGACCACTGAGACCACCTGCTGGTCTTCCATTTGGGTCACCGACGAGAAGACCCAGCAGTATTTCACCATCCATGGCCGCCCCGAGGCTTACAAGAAGATCCAGCCCGCCGACGTTGCCTACTACGACGGCTGTGTCTACGTGGATCTCTCCACCGTGGAGTGCACCATCGCCATGCCCATGCACCCCAGCAACACCTACACCATCCATGAGCTGCAAGAGAACGCCGCTGACATCCTCCACCTGATCCAGGACAATGCCAACAAGCAGATCAAGGGCGCTCAGATGGACATTGTCAGTAAGCTCCATGACGGCGCTATCTGGGTGGAGCAGGGCGAGATCGCCGGCTGCTCCGGAGGTACCTTCGACAACATCTGCGCTGCCGCCGATATCCTCCGTGGCAAGTCCTGCGGCAACGGTGCCTTCACTCTCAGCGTCTATCCCGGCTCCATGCCCGCCCTGGCAGAGCTGATGCGCAACGGCCGTGCCCACGACCTGATCTCCGCCGGCGCCATTCTGAGAGAATGCTTCTGCGGCCCCTGCTTCGGCGCAGGCGACACCCCTGCCAACGGGGAGTTCTCCATCCGGCACACCACCCGGAACTTCCCCAACCGGGAAGGCTCCAAGCCCGGCGAAGGCCAGATGGCCGCTGTGGCTCTTATGGACGCCCGTTCCATCGCCGCAACCGCCGCAAACGGCGGCAAGCTCACCGCTGCCACCGATCTGGACGTGGAGTACACCAATCCCGAATACCACTTCGCCAAGGAAATCTACGAGAAGCGGGTCTACAACGGCTGGGGCAAGCCCGAACCGGAGCATGAATTAAAGTTCGGCCCCAACATCAAGGACTGGCCCGAAATGCCCGCCCTGACGGACGATCTGCTGGTGAAGGTCTGCTCCTACATCACTGACCCCGTCACCACCACCGACGAGCTGATCCCCTCCGGTGAGACTTCCTCTTACCGGTCTAACCCCGAACGGCTCTCCGAGTTCGCTCTGTCCCGCCGGGATCCCCAGTATGTCAGCCGTTCCAAGGTTATGCGCCAGATGGAGCGTGACCGTCAGGCTGGCAAGGGCCTGACCGAGGAAGTCAAGGCTGTGTACGCCGCTCTCACCAAGGCCGGTCTCACCGTTGACCCGGAGAATACCGATCTTGGCTCCACCATCTTTGCCAATATGCCAGGCGACGGCTCCGCCCGGGAGCAGGCAGCTTCCTGCCAGCGGGTCATGGGCGCTTCCGCCAACTTCGCCAAGGCTTACGCCACCAAGCGGTATCGCTCCAACTGCATCAACTGGGGCATGACCCCCTTCCTGGTGGAGAATCCCGAGGTATTCGAACTGGGCGACTACATCTTCGTGCCGGGCGTCCGGGGCCATGTGCTGAATAACGATGCCAGCTTCGACGCCTACGCCGTGAAGCCCGACGGCACCGTGACACAGTTCAAAGTTTCCACCGGCGCACTGACCGAGCCCGAGCGCCAGATCATTGCCGACGGCTGCCTGATCAACTACTACCGCAATTCTAACAAAGCGTAACTGTAACCGCATCCTGTTCCCTCTGATTCCCTGACGACTGGAATCTCATGTGGAACCTCTTTCTGAAAAAGGGGGCCTGCCAGCCCCCTTTTCTTTCTTGAATTCGGAAGCCATCGGCGGTGCGGATGGCTTCCGAATTCAAAAAAAGTACCGGGGTAAAAACCCCGGTACAGGCATAAAAATGCCAGTGGATGTCTGAAAGCCCGGAAGACAGGGAATTCTATGGAGCGCCTCCCCCCAGGAGGTTTACAACCCAGGCGCTCCATTATGACAGAATCCCAGGCCCTGTGGTTCCGGGCCCGATCCCAGACGAGCCGCTGGCCGCGGCGGTCGAAAATATGGTATCCGGGGCAGAGCCACACGAATATCCCCACAAAAATGTGAGCTTCCTTATTATGCCGGATTCTGGCATCCTTGTCTATACCCGCTGCGCCAAATGACATGTTTTCTGCGGATTTGGTCGTTTCCTCAGGAATTCTCCGGCTTGGCCGCGAAAAAAAGCGCCGGAAGCTGAAGCAGGGCAGGAATGACGATCCCCACACCAATGGGCACCGCAAGGTATGGGAGGGAGGACAGGGACAGATAAATAGCCACGAATCCAACCGCCATAACCCGGGTGACACGCCGAAAAACAAGGCGCTCCTTTTGGGAGAGCCGTCTGGCTTCGTTGTCCACCGGACTGAAAAGCCACAGGCTGACCAGGGACGCGAGGACAAGGATGGTCAAAGCCGTGGTATTTCCCCAATGGAGAACCGCCTTGACAGCGGAAAGGGACAAAGCAATCAGCGCCGTGGAAAAAAGGACGCACCGGCCGGAGGAACGGATGTGATAGCCGCCGCTGAATTTGCGGATGAGCATAAAAGGGAGGATCATCAGCAGAGCTTCCCGGAGCATACCGAAAAGCATTCCCAAACCCGCCGCAAGGAAAATGGGCAGAAGGCCGAACAGCAGACTATAGACCGCGTATCCATACAGGGACTGATTCTCTTCGGAAACGGCGCCTTCCTTTTCCAGCCATCCGGCCATAATCGCGGACAGCCTGCGAATCATCCGATTTTGCTGAACTGCTTCAGATCGGCGGGAGCCTCAGGCTGATGCACCATGCAGCAGGAATTGGTGTTGGCACAGATGAACAGAACGGCAAACAGCACGGAGGCAATGACACTGGCCAGCTTGTGGGTAAACAGGGAAGCGGAGGTTGCGTTTTTCATAGAATCGGTTCCTTTCTGAAGTGAATTTTGGCAGGGATATGCCATGATGGTATTTTAAAAAACCCCAGGTGGGTTTTCAACAGCTTCCGGGTGAAAGACAGATTTTTTGACGTGAATGCACTTTTTTACCTGAAAAAGAGATATTTCTGTATCTGATTCAGAATAATAAGGGACTGGTTGTAAAAAAATCGAATTTTTTATATCCAACAAAGAAAAATTCCGGTATAGATTGTTGTAGTTTGGAGAAGAAGTTGATACGATAGCCCCGGTGATGGATATGGAACTGGATTATGTGGAAATTGGCAGACGAATTGCCAGGCGTCGTATGCAGATGGGCCTGAAGCAGATCACCCTGGCAGAGAAGGTGGGCATTTCAAACAACTACCTTTCCAGCATTGAACGGGGAAAGGAAAAGCCCGGACTGGAAATCCTGGTGAGCCTGTGCCGGGAGCTTCGGGTGACACCGGATTATTTGCTTATGGGCAATCTCTATACCAATAACATCCCTCAGAATATCATGGATGGCCTGCGCCTTTGCTCAGAGGCGGATCTGGAGCTGATGAATGTGATCTTGCAGCATATGATTGCACGGCAGAGTGAAAAATGGAATAATGACAACTTCGCATAAGTGTGTTATAATACCTCAAAATACCAGGAAAGAGGGGACATCTTATGCGAATTGTATTTTGTGACGATGACCCGTTGATTTTGGAGCAGCTGCAAGAGTATGTAAAGGAATTCTTCCACCGGTTCGGCGTGGAAATGCCGGAAGTGGCAGTCTATGAAACCGGAGATCAGCTGATCCGGCAGGAGCACCGGGTGGATATTGCCTTCCTGGATGTGGAGATGCCGGGGGTCAGCGGAATTCATGTGGGGGCAAAGCTGAAGGAAAAGAACCCCAGAGTGAAGGTTTTCATTGTGACGGCCTATCCGGATTATCTGGACGAGGCCATGCGGTTTCAGGTTTTCCGCTATCTGTCCAAACCCATTGATAAAAACAGACTGTTCCGCAATCTGAGGGACGCGGTCAACGACTACTGCATAGAATCCCGGGAGTTTCCCATCACCACCAGTGAGGGCGTCTTCGTCAGACGGTCGGAGGAGATCGTGTGCGTGGAGTCGGTACAGCGTAAAACCATTATCCATACAGTGGACAGGGACTTTACCAGCACCCAGACCATGGAGGCCTGGCGGCAGACCCTGAATCTGCCCTGCTTTTATACCACACACCGAAGTTATATGGTCAATATGCGGTTCGTCTACAGCATTGAAAAGGATGTGGTGCGCCTGAAATGCGGGGATCGTCAGCTCACGGCCTTCCTGTCCAGACGAAAGTATGCCCAGTTTAAAAGCGCCTATTTGCTGTATATGGAGAGTACCAAATGAAGACGATATGCTACGCGGCGCTGTTCGCGGCAGAGGGGATCACGGCATGGCTGTATCTGGAATACCTGTTCAGCAGGAAGCAGACCCGGGGACATGCCGCTTCCTTTGTGATCGGCTACGCTGTCTTGTTCGGGATTTCCTTTCTGGACAACACAACGATCAATGCCGCCGCCTTCTGCGCTGTAAACTATGCCCTGGCTGTGATCCATTACCGGTGCGGAAGGAAGGCGGCGGTGCTGCATACCGCCTTCCTGTGCTTTATTATGGTAGGGGCCGAAATCCTGGTGGCCCTGCTGATCAGTCTGTTTGGCTATGAATTCTATGCCTACACCTATAATTTCCGGGTGATGGTGGTGCTGGTGATTCTCAGCAAGCTGCTGTATCTGGTGTTCTCGGCCATCGGCTCCCGGATTTTCGCGCCCCATGGGAATGTCAGCCAGGAGCCAAGATGGATGATCCTGTTTTGCAGCTTGCCTCTGCTGTCCGCGGCCATTGCCACCACTACCGTATATCTGGGAATGCGGGAGGGCATCACCGGGATCGCGGGGATCATGACCATTATGATTGTGGTCACGCTGCTGATTGTCAATCTGATCGTACTGGTTCTGTATAACTACTCACAAAAGGCCAACGAGGAGCATCTTCGCTTGCAGTTGAGTATGCAAAAGGAACAGGCGGACATTGCCTACTACCAGGCGTTGCAGGAGCAGGTGGAAGGTCAGCGGATACTGGTTCATGATATCAAAAGGCACCTGAGCACCATTGGCGCGCTGGCACAGCGGAATGGGGATCGGGAGGTGGCGGACTATGTATCCTCCCTGGACGCCGCCTTTGTATCCACAGGTCAGGCGAAGCTGTGCACGGAGCCGATTCTGAATCTGATATTGCTGCGCTTTCAGGAGGAATGCAGAGACAAGGGAGTACGCTTCCACTGCGATGTCCGGGAGAACATTTCCTCCTTTATGGACGCGGCCAGTGTGACAACCCTGTATGGAAATCTGCTGTCCAACGCCCTGGAGGCAGCGGCTGCTTCCACCGACAAGCAGGTCGAGCTGTCGGGCATCAAAAACACCCTGCAATCGGTGATCATCATTTCCGTGACAAATTCCTGTGATTGCGCCCCAACACCCAATGGCAAGGGCGGCTTTTTCACCCGAAAGAAAAACCCGGCGCTGCATGGGGTGGGACTTCGCAGCATTGAACGGGTGGTCAGAAGATATCAGGGCGTTTCCTCCATGTATTATACGCCGGAAAAGAAGCAGTTTCATCACGTCGTTCAATTCCCTGTACCGTCCTGAGGACGGCACAGGGAGTTTTTTATAGAATCAAGTCAGATATCATAAAAAAGACTTGCATTTTTCAAAACATGATGTATAATGAATGAAATTGAACGCGAAAGGCGGAAAATGAACATAGAAGCACTTACCAGAAAACAGTTTGACATCCTGGCGCTCCTGGCGGAGGAAAAGGAAGCCCTCTCCCAGCGTCAGATTGAAGAGAAAAGCGGCTACTCCCTTGGTACAGTTAACCGGATTTTGCGGGAGCTGACAGAGCTGAATTATGTCAGCGCCGGAAAAATCACCAACGATGGCACCTTTGCCCTGGAGCCCTACCGTGCCAAACGGGCAGTGTTCATTGCGGCTGGTTTCGGTTCCAGATTGGTGCCCATCACCTTCAATACCCCCAAGCCTCTGGTGCGGGTTCACGGGAAACGGATCATTGACAGCCTGATTGACGCCTGCCTGGAGGCGGGGATCAATGAGATTTACATTGTCCGGGGCTATCTGGCGGAGCAGTTTGACCAGCTGCTTTACAAGTATCCCATGATCAAGTTCCTGGAAAACCCGGTGTACAATGAAGCAAATAACATTTCCAGCGCCCTGGTTGCCAGGTACATGCTCTCAGGCGCCTATGTCTTTGAAGCGGATCTGCTGATTTCCAATCCGAAGATCATCCGAAAGTACCACTATACCTCCGACTTCCTGGCCATCCGGAAGGATCGAACCGACGACTGGTGCTTCGAAGTGAAGGACGGCATCATCCGGGAGGAAAAGGTGGGCGGTGAAAACTGCTGGCAGATGGTGGGTATCTCCTACTGGAACGAGGCCGACGGCCACCGGCTCAGCCAGGATATTCCCGATGTCTACGCCGAACCCGGCGGCAAGGAGCGCTACTGGGAGCAGGTACCCCTGGTGTACCGCAAGGAGCACTACGCCGTGGAGGTCAGAGAGTGCTTTGACGAGGATATTGTGGAGATCGACACCTTCCGGGAGCTGAAGGCCATTGACCGAACCTACGATGTATAAAAGGAGGGCATATGAACAAAAAGGACCCGCGAAACGGAACCTCCGGCAGTTTGAAGAAGACCCTGTCCCCTATGCACGTCTGGGCCATTGCCTTTGGCTGTGTGGTGGGCTGGGGCTCCTTCATTAACCCAGGCAAGAAGTTCCTGCCCAATTCCGGCGTGGCCGGTACCGCCATTGCCATGGTGTTGGGTGCTCTGGTCATGATTATCATTGCCTTTTCCTACGCCTATATGGTGCCCAAGTATCCCACCGCCGGCGGAGAATTCACCTTCACAAAGATGTGCTTCGGTAAGAACTGCGCCTTTCTCTGCGGCTGGTTTCTGGTGGTGGCGTACCTGACCAATGTGCCCATGAACAGCACCGCCATCGGCCTGATTGTGGACGGACTGGACGGAAGCGCGGATATTTTAAAATTTGGATTCCACTATACGGTGGCGGGCTTTGACATCTACGCGGGAGAAATGTTCCTTGCCATGGGGATATTGCTGCTGCTTGGGTACCTGAATATTCTTGGCGTGAAAAAGGCGGGCTTTGTTCAGACCGTTCTCAGCTCCCTGCTGGTGGTGTGCGTATTCACCCTGTTCGTCGCCGCACTGTTCAGCGCCAAGGCGAAGGCAGTCAACCTGGAGCCCATCTGGGGCTTCCAAAAGTCTGCTGCCATGGCAGCCGGGGCGACCACGGCGGAAATCGGGGAATATGCCCATAAGGGAACCGCCGGCGTGCTGTCCGCGATTCTGGCCACCTTTGCCATCGCTCCCTGGGCCTATGTGGGCTTCGATTCCATTCCCCAGGCGGCGGAGGAATTCAACTTTTCCTTTAAAAAGGTCAGCGTGATCATGGTGGTGGCCATTGTCTTCGGCTGCTTCGTGTACACCTCCAACAACACCGTATCCGCCCTGGCCCTGGAAAACTGGCCTGACCGGGTGATGGCAGGAGATTGGGTGCTGCTCATTGCGGCGGAGGAGCTGCTGGGCGCTTTCGGCAAGGCGCTCATCGGTACCGGCGTATCCTGCGCCGTGCTTTCGGGCATTATGGGCTTCTATCTGGCCTCCTCACGGCTGATGTATTCCATGAGCCGGGACGGGTACCTGCCGGAAGCCTTCGGGGTGGTGGATTCCAAATACGGCACCCCCAAGAATGCCCTGATTTTCTGCATGATCGTCAGTCTGTCCGGCCCGATTCTGGGACGGGAGGCCCTGGGCTGGTTTGTGGACATGAGCGCCATCGGTGCGTCCATCGGCTATTTGTTCACCTGCGCCAGCACTCTGGTAACGGCGAAACGGGACGCCGACGCCTCGAGGTTCCTGAAGGCTATGGCCGCGGTGGGCGTGGTCTTCTCGGCAATTTTTATTGTATTGCAGCTGATTCCCATTCCCGGTCTGTCCGGCGTCCATTTCTGCAGAGAGTCTTACCTGATGCTGGTGATCTGGAGCGCCATTGGCCTGGTGTTCTATATCAGGAAAAGAAAATTCCTGATCGGTGGATAAAAAACAGACGGGCAGCGCCCCAAAAGCGGAGAGTTCTTCCGCTTTTAGGGCGCTTTCTGTATGCTATCTGGTTTTCAGATAGGCCATGAAGCCGGCTTTGTTTTCCTGGGGCGCTGTAGTAGGTCTTCCCAAATCGGAACGGGCGCCGATGGCGGCCTTTACTTCAATAAATGTGAGAAGTCTGCCTGCTTTGGCGGAAAGCAGCGCTTCGTCCAGCTCTTCGAAGGTCCGAACGCGCACAGCGCGGGGATAGCCGCAGGATTTGGCAATGCCCACCAGATCCGCGTTTTTGGCAACGGTGGGCATTCCTCCGACGGTTTCATGGGCGCCGTTGTTAATGACCACGTGAACCAGATTTTCAGGGGCCGCGGCGCCGATTACCGCCGCGGCGCCCATGTGCATGAGCATGGCACCGTCGCCGTCCAGGCACCAGACCTTCACGCCGGGCTTCTGAATGGCAATGCCCAAGGCAATGGAGGAACTGTGTCCCATGGAGCCAACTGTCAAAAAATCATATTGATGCCCCCGTCCGGCGGCCTCGCGAATTTCAAACAGCTCCCGGCTGGCTTTGCCGGTAGTGGAAACAACGGGATCTTCTCCGCTCACACGGACAATATGGCGTATGATCTCCTCCCGGGTCATAAGATAGTCGTTTTTGTAACAGACCTTCCCGCCGAAGGAAAGGGCGTTCTTCCGAATGACAAAGGCTGCCTGCCCTCCCGCGGTAAGGATGTCCCGGAAACCATTCATGGCTTCTGCTACAGCCTGCTCGGTGGTGTCGCTGTCAATGACGAAGGCTGGAATGCCCATATCCTCCAGCAGCTTTAAGGTGATCTCACCTTGAAAAACGTGCTGCGGCTCATCATGGATTCCCGGCTCGCCCCGCCAGCCCACAATAAAAAGCATGGGTATGGCGTATACCTGTTCATTGAGTAGGGACGCGGCGGGGTTGATCACGTTTCCCAGGCCGCTGTTCTGCATATAAACCACCGGTACCCTCCCGGTAGACAAATAATACCCGGCGGCAATGGCGGCGCAGCCGCCTTCGTTGGCGGCAATGATGTGGTGCCTGGGATCGATGCCGTAGGTATGCATTAAATAGTCGCACAGGGCCTTGAGCTGGGAATCCGGGACACCGGTGTAAAAGTCCGCCCCAATGATCTGGGCTAATTTCTCCGCGTTCATGGGAACCCCCTTACAATTCGTCGATCAATGTGATGATCTGCTTGATGGGCATGAGCCTGTCGTCTACTTCCTTTGCCCGGTGATAGCGAAGAATATCCTGGGCGGTTTTCTGCATGGCGGGGAAGGCGCTTCTGGTCAATTGATTGGCGTAGATCACAATATTGACGCCGTGGCTGGCCAGCTCCTCCTCGGTGACCGTGTTAAAGCTGGAAGGGACGACCACGATGGGGGTCAGGGGATCCCTTTCCCGGAACCGGTCGCAAAATTCCAAAATCTCAGCCGGATCCTTTTTGCGGCTGTGGATCATGATGCCGTCGGCACCGGCCGCGGTAAAAGCGCAGGCCCTTTCCAGGGCATCCTCCATGCCCCGCTCCAGAATCAGGCTTTCGATTCTTGCGATAATCATAAAGTCCGGGGTCAGCTGGGCCTTTTTGCCCGCCCGGATCTTGGCGCTGAAATTTTCAATGGTATCCTGGGTCTGGGGAACCTCTGTTCCAAACAGGGAGTTTTTCTTCAGTCCTGTTTTATCCTCAATGATAATGGCGGAAACACCCATTTTTTCCAGGGTTCTGACGGTGTATACAAAATGCTCTGTCAGCCCGCCGGTGTCCCCGTCAAAGATAATGGGCTTCGTCGTCACCTCTGTCACGTCGTCAATGGTGCGGAACCGGGAGGTCATATCCACAAGCTCAATATCCGGCTTGCCCTTTGCGGTGGAATCGCAGAGGGAGCTGATCCACATGGCGTCAAACTGATCCAGCCTGCCGTTGTGCTCCACAACGGTTTTTTCCGCAATCAATCCGGTGATGCCGCTGTGCACCTCGATGGCTTTTACAATGGGGCAGATTTGAATCAGCTGCTTCAGCCGCTTGCGCCGGTATTCCGGCATAGCCAGCTTTTCCTTCAGCTGCCGATCGATTTCCCTGACCTCCGGATTGCGGGTATAGGGAACCTCAACCAGCTCCCCGCCATAGGCGGCCAAAAGGGACTTTACATTTTCCCGGATCGCGGCCTCCGGCCCCTCTTTCCAGTTGTCTCCGTGGACAACATAATCCGGGCGCAGTTTCCCGATCACCTCGTCATACATAATGCTGTCCTGGACGATCACCCGATCCACACCGTCCAGGGCTTCATACATCCGGATTCGCTGGTCAAGGGAAATGGTCGGGAACTTATTGTATCGAATCAGGACTTCATCGGAAAGAGCGCCGATCACCACCTTGCCGTAGGCGCGCGCATGTTCAATCACGTTCAGATGGCCCTGGTGGATCACATCTGTGCAGAAGCAGGTATAAACGGTTTTCATTCCTCTCCTCCTGACGGTAAATAGATTACGGGCAGGGCGACGCCGCTGTCCTCCAGAGCTTGCCGGAAGACCTGAAAAAAGTCCTGGATATCCCCGGTGTCAATTGCGCCCAGGGCGCATAGACGGAAGGTGCCGGCGGCGGAAACCTTGCCGGGATAAATGGTGAAGCCCTTTTGGTAGCAATCGTCGTGGATCCTTTCAAAATTCCAGTTGGGATCGTCGGGATACAGGGCGGTCACTACCAACCCGGCCTGATCCTCCTTTCGAATCAGCTGGCGGAAGCCCAGGGCGTCAAGCCCTTGGTGAATCGCCTGGAAAACCCGGGTATGTCTGGCCCACTTGGCCTCCTCACCCTCCGCCCAATACTCCTTTATGGCCTGGATGGCGGCGTAGATGGTTTGGACAGGCGGCGTGAAGTGCATCTCGCCTGTTTTCTCGAAGTGTTCATATTGCAGGTAGAGATTGCAGTAATAGGAACGCTTGGGATAGGCCTTGGAGGCTTCTATGACGGCTCGGTTTCCAATGACAAAGGAAAGCCCGGTCATAGCCATCAGTCCTTTTTGCGCGGAGGCCATGCAGAAATCAATGTTATCCTCGGCAATATGAATGGGCCGCATTGCGTAAGTGGAGGTAGTATCCACGGTAAAAACCGCACCGTATTGATGGGCCAGAGCGCCGATTTCCCGGATAGGGTTCAACAGCCCGGTACCGGTCTCATTGTGGGTTGTGTGGACAAGCCCGATATCCGGGTGGCTTTTCAGGGTCTCCTCCACCAACGCAAGGTCAGGCTTCTGAGTTTCCGGAAACTTCAAATCCAAATAAGGAAGGCCGTAATACTGGCAGATTTCCACAGCGCGGGTACTGTACGCCCCATTATTGACGACCAAAATCCGTTTCCCTTCGGGAAGCAGGGAATTGAGGCACACGTCAATATTCAGTGTCCCGGAGCCGCAGAACAGCACGCTGGTATAGGTGTCCAAATCGCCGTGGACGATCCTCACAAGATCCTCCCGCAGCCGCTTCATCAGTCCGCTGAATTCCTTCTCCCGGGGGCAGATATCCGGCACCACCTGGGCCATTTTTACGGTATCGGTGGTTGTCGCGGGACCGGGGTTTAATAGTACGTTTCGTTTTATGCTGACCATATCCATCCTCCTGTGTTCAAGAAAGAGTTTATAATGTTCAATATAAAATCATTATACACATTTTCTGAACATTTTCAAGGTACCGCAAAACATTTTTATAAAACGGCGGAGCGTTCCCGCGGGAACGCTCCGTTTGCTATGCGGCCGTGAAAAATGGAACAGCTCAGTAATCAATCCGTCCCGGGGTGGCAATCTCGTCCATGGTGTTGGTGCAGCCAATGGAGTGATCGGGACG
>CAYMWT010000025.1:0-16081 GCA_964394055.1 uncultured Oscillospiraceae bacterium | reverse complement strand
TGGGCTGAAACAATGGAATTGCGAATGGAGTGATAAGTCTGTTCCGCATTTTGCGCTAATTGCAGTCCGTTATCCATATTGTGACCTCCTTATGTTTACTGGGAATGTTCCTAAATAGTATAACACATCCGTCAAACGTTTTCACCTATAAATAATATCTTGGATGCTTATATTGACCCATGCGCCCACTTCCTTTTATGCTAAAATTACACGCAATATTAGTCCAAAAGTAAAATACAAGATTTTATCCATAGATCAGATCCTGAATGGCATACTTCAAGCCCTGCACCTTTCCCAGCAGCCAGAACGCCGCAATGGGCAGACCAAAGGGGCTTGCCAGGAATGACATCACCAGCAGGATGATTCCGTTTTTGGGGGAGTAGGTAAGCAGCACGGCGACACCCAGCAGACCAATCACCCCGCTGACCAGACCCAGCACATGACCGGACACATACACAAGCCCCGTGCAAATCCAAACAAATACGGTAAGTGCCAGTATCACTGGAGCGGCGAGGATTCTCAGGGGCAGCAGGAATAGGGATTTCAGTAATTTCATATTGTGTTCTCCTTCCTTGGGGATTTCTTTGACAGGATTATCTCATAGGCAGGGAGAAAGCGCAAGGATGCGGGAAAACCAAGGGGGAGAACAGCAGGAAATGCCGTTCTCCCTTTTGCCTGTGGGGTATATATCCCTGTCACAGAAGTTTGGATATCAGGGTCAGTATCTCCCTTACCCCATCCCAAAGCTGTTCCTGCCGCCGGGATATATCCTCCAAGTCGGCATCGTAAATCCGCCCGGATTCATGTACCCGCCGGGTAAGCTGGTTTAAGTTATTGCTGGAATAGCGCATGAGGGACACCAGCTCCTTTATTTCTGGCAGTTCCAGCTTTACCACATACCCATCCAGTGCCATTTTGCGGAGGTAGGCTTCCCGGTTCCTTGTCCCAAGCTGGGACATTTTTCCTTCTATCGCCTCCAGCTCCTGGGGAGATACCCGGAAATTCAGCTGAACCTCTCGTTTTCGCTTTGGGGCGGTCATCGTTCCGGCTCCCGTTTCTTAGGAACCGCAGGCTTGCGAGTGGTCGATTCCTGTTTGAGCTTTGCCCGCACCGACACCCTGGGCGGCTGAACCTTTTCTCCCTGAGTACGGCTTCGCTGCTGTTCCTCCCGCACCAGGTCAATGAAGCCATCCAATACCGCCGGATGGCTGTTCAGCGCATAGTCACGGCGGACAGTATCGGAATCAAAATTGGGAATGGTACTCGCCCACTCCCTGTTGCGGCGGGAATATCGGCCATCCCAGTCCTGAAGCTGGACGGTGTTGGCAAGCACAAGTGCCACCCGCTCCATGCCATAGGCATCAATTACTTCTTTAGCGGCATCGTGACTGAGGCGCATTCCGTCAAAGTGTTCCCGCACGGCTCCTTCAATGGCCTCCTTACAGGCAACGTGGGCCTTGTGGGAAGCCCGGTACTGCTCCAGTTCAAAGTGTTCACGTGCGAAGCTCGCCGGGTGCGGGTACAGTGGTACTTCTGCCTGTAGGCGGTTCTCCGCTATAACAGCATCCGCACGGCATTCGATACATTCCTGGATGTCCGCCATCATGTTGACGTCCCACTTATTAAATGCCTGGTAAAGATCCTCCAGCGGCGTGGGCGACTGCAATAAGGCCCTGGCCTGCGCTGCGGTTAGGTCTATAGAATCCAATTCCAGAAGAATATCCTGCTTCACTGCATAGGTATACGCATGGTTGAGAATTTCTTCCGGAGGCTGAGTTAAAAGCCAGCCCTTAAACTTTTCCATTTCGGCATCCGCTTTATCATACAGTGCCTGGCTTAATTCTTCCTGTGTCATCATCGTACCTCCTCGTGGTGTTTCTTTTTTCCATCGCTTTTCACGGGTGCGGGCTGGCTTCTCAGCTTCTCCAGCACCGAGGGACGGGCAGACTTGGCCGTGATCGGTGTCTCTTCCGCCTGACGTTCCATAGGCATCTGATCGTCGATATTCAGTTCAGCGTTTAGCTCTGCCAGACGGGCAGATTTTTGCCGCAGCTCTTCCTCCTGAGGGAACGGTTTTCCAAGCTCCGCTTTTGCCTGTTCTACCTGAACATAGAGGCTGTCCAGCTTGTCCCGAACAGACTGCAAGCGTTCCGGCATGGCGGCAAGCACGTTGTCAATGCGGGTCAGATTGCCTCTGGCGTCTTTGCCCAGAGAAACCCTGTGGGACATCTGCCCCTTGAGGGTCAGGACATATTCTCTTCCAAAGTCCTCCAAGGTCAGGGACATCTGAAAACCGCGATAGCTGCCAATGGGCACAGGCTCCATGTTCTTCACTTCTTTCAATGCTTCCAGCAGGGCCGCACCGGCGTTGTCCTTGTCGGTGAGTGCATCGCCCTTGACCTCCATGCCGGAAAAGCCGTCCTTGGGATGGGGATGCTCCGAAAGTGTTTTCAGGTCAGCTTCAAAGCCTGCGAGAAAGCCCTTGTACTGTTCCAGCTGTTCGGGGAAATAACGCAGGAGGTTATCTTCCAACCGGTACTGCTGGCTCTGGTGACTGGCTTTCATGAGCTTCAATCGGGCTACGTCCACATCCAAATCCATCTTCTCCTTGATGCGCTCGTCCCCGGCGCAGAGAGCTTTGATTTCCGCATAGCTCAGCGCTGTTTCGTCGATGTCGTCACAGGAGCGCACCGGAGATTTGGAGGTCATGATCTGGGAGATAAATTTCTGCTTATTTTCAAGGGTCTGCCAGAGGTATGCGTCAAAGGTCGCCTCGGTAACGTAGCGGTAAATGTGAACTTCGGGGTTCATATTGCCCTGTCGAATGATACGGCCGCTGCGCTGTTCCAAGTCGCCCGGCCTCCAAGGGGCGTCCAGGTCGTGGAGTGCTACCAGCCTGTCCTGCACATTCATACCGGCTCCCATTTTGAAGGTAGAACCGATAAGCACCCGTACCTGACCGGAACGAACTTTTGCAAACAGTTCCTTTTTCCGCACCTCGGTGTTGGCTTCGTGGATGAAGGCAATCTGCTCCCGGGGAACCCCACGGGAAACCAGTTTTTCTCGAATGTCATCGTAAACGGTGAAGGGTGTTTCTTCGCCTGCTCCTGCTTTATCCACAAGACTTTCCAATGCATGAAGCTCTGGACTGTCCAAGTTCCCGGCAGCGGCTTTTGCCGCTTTGGGAGCGGCGGAAGTCTTTGGGGTTGACAGGTCGGAGAAGACAAGCTGGGTCAGCTTGTTGGCCTGACCCTCCTCCCAAATCCGGTAGATGTTGTCCACGCACAGATTCACTTTACTGGCTGGATCGTCCGGCAGGTTCGGATTGATCACACGCTGGTCAAGTCCCAGCTTTCGTCCGTCAGAGGTAATGCGAAGCATATTATCAACGGATGGATCGATCTTGCCGGAATGAACCGCGGCGGCTCTCTCGGACAGCTCCTGCACCATCGCCTTCTGGATTTCTGTCGGCTGGGCAACCACGTTGTGGTAGATCGGCGTCGGCGTCGGAAGGTGAAGCTGGTCAGCCGTCTTGATGTCGGCCACTTCCTTAAACAGGGTCATCAGCTCCGGCAGATTGAAGAACTTGGAGAATCGGGTTCTGGCTCTATATCCGGTTCCTTCCGGTGCCAGCTCAATGGCGGTGGTGGTTTCTCCAAAGGTAGACGCCCAGCAGTCGAAGTGAGCCAACCCTTTATCCCGAATGGTGTCATGCTGGAGGTAGCGCATCATCGTGTAAAGCTCCGTCATGGAGTTTGATACCGGCGTTCCCGTTGCGAATACCACGCCGCGGCTGCCGGTGATTTCGTCAATATAGCGGCATTTGAGCAGCATATCCGAAGATTTCTGCGCGTCCGAAGTGGAGAGGCCAGCCACATTCCGCATTTTTGTGTAGAGGAACAAATTTTTGAACGCGTGCGCCTCATCCACATACAGCCGGTCTACGCCCAACTGCTCAAAAGTTACCACATCGTCTTTGCGGGTGCTGTCCTGGAGCTTTTTCAGTTTGGCTTCCAGCCCCTTCTTTGTGCGTTCCAAGCTCTTGATGGTGAAACGCTCCGCCCGGCTGGCTTTGAGTTCCTCAAGACCTTCTTCTACCTCGTCAATCTGCTCCTGCAACAGCCGTTCCTGCCGCTCCTGGGACACGGGAATCTTTTCAAACTGGGAGTGTCCGATGATGACCGCGTCGTAGTCGCCGGTGGCAATCCTGGCGCAGAACTTTTTCCGGTTTCTGGCTTCAAAGTCTTTCTTGGTAGCCACCAGAATGTTGGCAGAGGGATACAAGCGAAGAAACTCAGATGCCCACTGTTCCGTCAGGTGGTTGGGTACAACGAAAAGCGGCTTCTGACATAGCCCCAGCCGCTTGCTCTCCATCGCAGCCGCCACCATTTCAAAGGTTTTACCGGCACCAACTTCGTGTGCAAGCAGCGTATTGCCGCCGTACAGAATGTGCGCAACCGCATTTTTCTGGTGTGCACGAAGCTGAATCTCCGGATTCATGCCGCTGAAACGGATGTGGCTCCCGTCATATTCTCTGGGGCGGGTGGAATTGAACAGCTCGTTGTACTTCTGCACAAGCACCCGCCGCCTGTCCGGGTCTCTCCAAATCCATTCCTGAAAGGCGTCCTTGATGGCCTGCTGTTTTTGCTGGGCGAGGGTCGTTTCCTTGGAGTTGAGAACACGCCGCTCTTTGCCGTCCGGGTCTGTGACAGTATCATAGATACGCACGTCCCGGAGGTTCAGGGTATCCTCCAGAATTTTATAGGCGTTGGCTCTCTCCGTCCCATAGGTCATATAGGCGTTTACATCGCTGTAGGATGGCTGGGATTTGCCGCTGATGTTCCATTCCGCAGTGAAGGCGGAATAGTGAACATCGATGCCTCGTCGCAGATAGAAGGGTGTCTCAAACGTCTCCCACATAAAATCCCGAATATCCTCCGGGTCAATCCAGGTAGCACCCAGACGCACCTCAATTTCGGAAGCGTCCAGGTCTTTGGGCTGGGCCTGCTCCAGAGCGGCAACGTTCATTTTATAGTCGGCAAGGTCGTCATTGGGAAATCCGGGCAGGGCATATTCCCGCGCAATCCGCAGCTTTTCCCGGACGTTGCCGGACAGGTATTCATCCGCTGTCTGCCACTGCCGCTCTACGGGGTCAAAGAAAATGACGCCCGCCAGCTCCGATACCAGCGTTTCCTTGTCCTTGCCGCTGAGCTGGGACATATAGGGCAAATCCACGCAGGCTTTTTCGGAAATGGAGAGCGCCAACGCCTCCGAAGCGGTATCGACGGAAGTCACCACCTCATGGGGCTTGATGGTGCGCTTCGTGAACATATCCGCTTTGCGTTCCAACTGCCCGTCCTCGTCGAGAATTTCCAGCGAGCAGAGCAGATAATAGGAGCTGTCATCTGAAAACGCCAGCGCATTGCCTCTGGAATTGACAAGGCCGTATTTTTCGGTAAACTGGTCGTACAGACGATTCAGTTCTCCCTGGGTCTGCCGGATGGCGTCCTCAGTGGCAAATCCGTCCATCTGCTGGCCGATGAGCTTCTGCACGCAGTCCCGCAGCTCCACCATGCCCTTGACGCGCTCCTTTGCGGTGGCGTTCAGGTCGGGCTTTGTCATAATGCTGTTCTGTCGGTAGTACACCTCACCGTTCACAACCGTGTAGCTGTAATTCTTTACATTCGGGTCAGCAGGAATCGTGTCGCGGATTTCTTCCTCACCGAGATCGGGCAGCTCCGCCTCCCGATATTCGCCGGTGATGTGCTGTACCGCCTCATGGAGCTGCGCGGCAAGGTCTGCGCCCTCTATGGGTGCAAGCGTAAAGTCCTGCCTGCCATATTGCGTACTCTCCGAGGTGGGTGTGCCGAGCATCATCTCCGGATGGTCAAGAAAGTAACTGTTGATGGAAAAACCGTCATTGTTTGTGCCAAGATGTACCCAATCCGGTTCTATCTCAATGGGACGGTCACGCTTTTGCAGGAAGATAATATCGCTGACAACTTCCGTGCCTGCGTTGGCCTGAAACGCATTGTTGGGCAGACGGATGGCTCCCAGCAGATCTGCTCTCTGTGCGATGTATTTCCGCACTTCGGGAGATTGCTTATCCATCGTGTAGCGGGAGGTCACATAGGCAATCACGCCGCCCGGACGCACCTGGTCGAGCGATTTTGCGAAAAAGTAGTCATGAATGGAAAAACCGAGCTTGTTGTAAGCCCGGTCGTTGACCTGATACTGGCCAAAAGGTACGTTGCCAACGGCCAGATCATAAAAATCTTTTCTGTCGGTGGTCTCAAAGCCAGCTACGGTGATGTCGGCCTTGGGGTAGAGCTGTTTGGCAATTCTGCCTGTGATGCTGTCCAGCTCCACGCCATACAGGCGGCTGTTTTGCATTTCTTCCGGCAGCAGGCCGAAGAAGTTGCCGACGCCCATAGAGGGTTCCAGAACATTGCCAGTTTCAAAGCCCATGTTGCCAACCGCCTCATAGATTGCCTTGATGACAACAGGGCTGGTGTAATGGGCGTTCAGGGTAGAGCCTCTGGCGGCAGCATATTCCTCCGGCGTCAACAGCTCCTGAAGCTCTGCGCATTCCTTGCGCCAGTTCTCCTTAGACGGGTCAAAGGCATCGGCCAGACCTCCCCAGCCCACATAGCGGGACAAAACCTCCTGCTGATCGGGGGACGCCTGCATACCCTCTGTTTCCAACTCTTTCAGCAGCTTAATGGCGGCAATGTTCGCCTGGTACTTTGCTTTGGGGCCGCCTTCGCCCAGATGGTCGTCTGTAATACGGAAGTTGTCCGCAATAGGGAGCGGTGCCGCTTCCACTGCCGGTGTTACTGCTGGCGTTGACTCCGGCGGAATAAGCGGAGTTTCCTGCTGTGCTTCCTGTTCCTCAATATAACGTCGCACAAAGGAAATGGGTTCCGTGCGGAAAATGGGAAAGCCGGTGGCACTGGCAAAGGTAATGTCCTGAAAGTTGACAGTGCCAGATTCCAGATTGACCCGGTCAACCAGAAAGGTTCTCCCCTCAATTTCAAAGGTGGATTCTCCGGGGATCAGGTAGTCCCTGGCAAATTCCTCGTCAGAAATCCGTTGGACATCCTGCGTAACCTGCTGGATGAAGGGAGAGACATTGATCTTTTCTTCGTCCACGATCTCACCGTTGACAATCCCCTGTGCTGCCAGCCCCTCCCGGATAGCAATGGGGTCAATATCCTCAAAGCGGTCATGCTCTTCCTCTGTGTAAAACCGATCCTCTTTGATAAGCTGGGCAATCCGCCGCTGCACCCTCGACCAGGGCAACACTACTTCACTGTCAACCCCGGTAACGGTAATCCGCAGAGGGTGAGCTGGATCTGCACCATACTCACGGGCAAGCCATAGGGCGGTGTCTCGTTCCCGGCTGTGGGCCTCCATGTAGCGCACAACAAAACGTTTGCTTTCCATGCTGCCGTTCCATTTCTGCAAGGCTGTGTCAATGTCCGCCTGGGTGATTTCTCTGGCAGGAAGTTCAGGTTCCAGTTTTTTCATGGAATAACTGTTCCTCTGTCCATCCTCACCCACGGCAGAAATGGTCACATCGAATTGACCACGCAGCTTTTTGGTATATTCTTCCAACTGATGGGCCGGAATACCGCACATTTCCACCCTGCCGCCCGTGGGGATCGTCCGGGAACCAAGACGCAAATCCAGCAACGGAGCAGCTTGAATGGCGTCCTCACCGTAGATTTCAAAGAAATCTCCCATCTGAAACAGTACAATGTCATCCGGATTGGCGGCCTTGATGTCGTTGTACGCCCAGATTTCAGGCCCGGATTCCTTGATTTCCGGCTGCTTAGCTTCCTTCGCAGCCGCTTTCTTTGCGTCCAGCTCCTGCTTCTTTGCCAGTGCCTCCGGTGTGAGGTATCGCCCGGATTCCATGAGAGCGTCAATGTATTTGACAACCTTCCTCCATGACAGTTCTACACGGGCGCATCCGGGTTTGTCGTACCGGATTCCCTTGCTGTCATAGGACTCGTCGCTCCAGAAATTATGAGACAGAGCGCAGTTTCCCCCGCCAATGCCATATTCATCTTTCAGGAAATCCAGCTTTTCTTTCGGCGTATGGTGCGATTGGTAAAAACTGTAAATTCTGCCGCTGCTGCCCTCTACATTGCTGCCGCCAGATAACGCATCTTCGATTTCATCTTCCGTGATGAAGGGGTGTTCCTCCGGAACCGCTGCCATTTCGCTTTGGAACTCCCTTCGGGGAGCGGCATATTCCTCCAGCGAAGGAATGAGCTTGTTGGGGTGATACAACTGAAAGCGCATCATACCCTTATCGGCGTTACAGGCGTCCCGGAAGGTATAGACCTGCTGCATAATTGCCTGATAGGATTCCGGCTCGGACAGCAGACCTGCCAGCTTTTTCGTATCTTCCGGGAAACCGCCCCGGAGGGAGCGGACAATGCTCATATACCCGGCGTCAATCGCTTTTTCGCTCATGTCATGGGACATATACCAGAGCTGTTCGGAAAGCTGCTGCCTCTCAAAGCTCCGCATCTCTGCCAGTTCCACATTGGTGGCAAACTGTCCCTGCTCCAGGAGCTGGCCAATTCGGGTTGCAACATCCTCCCATGACAAAAGCTGGGCATTTCTGGCATACCGGGCAGCACTGCCATAGGTAAGGCGCATCCCATCCTCTGCATACCAGGCACTTACCTTTATCCCGTCAAATTGCAGACCATAGCCGCCGTGGTAGGTCTTTTCCACGAAAGAAAGCAGACGCTCCTGGGGGAGCTGCTTGGAATACTCAATGGCCAGTCGTGTCCGGTGATGATCCGTGTTGCTGCCCACCCGAAGGAATTGGTCAATGTATTCCTGGGGCATGGAAAAAGCGGAGGGTGCAATTTCCGCACGCTCCGCTTCGTCAATATATGCGATTTGCTCCGCCTCGGAGGGGAAGAAGGAAAACTGCTCACCCTGGATCGGGGGATCTCCATCCGTCAGGCGTAGATCAGCTCCGCCAGAATTGTTTCCTCTGCCTGGGCTTTCAGGTTGTTCATAAGGCCCACCCACTTCATGGGGTCGCTGGCTTTCAGGGCTTCCGTCACCCCCGCCGACTGCATCAGCTCCGGCATCATCTGTTCCAGTCGCCGGTTCGCCGTCTCGTCGATCTCCCTCAGATGGGGATACAGTGTCTCGGACAAGATCATTTGGTTCCACAGCACCGGACGGTGTTCCTGTAGATACGCTTTCCGCATCCTCCCGTATTTGCCCAGGGGCTGTGTCTCCTGCTCTTTCAGGCTCAGGTCGGGAATCCAGTAGTCCCCGCTGCGTGTGTAAGTCAGTTCGCTCATAATCTTGGCTCCTTTCAGTTAGCTTTTCACGTTCATATCGTTTGATGGTGACTTCAATGCTCCGGAGGACGGTTTCGCTGATCTCACTGACGGCAGTTCCCAGAGCGGCTACCACCTGGGGGGTATTGAAGTCAAGGATCGGCATGAAATCCTCCGGGTCAAAGCTGGCGTCCGCGTCCAGGCCGCACCGGGAAAGCAGGGTGTAGGTGGTGCTGACCGTTGCCGCGTTGATAAACGCCACGCCTTTGTCATAATCATGATACTGCTCCAAATAGGAACCGTCAACGATGTCGAGAATGTCCTGCTGGTGAGCAAGCCAGTATTCCGCAACCTTGATACCGGAAATCTGGTGAAGCTGTTCCGGGAAGCTGCTGTCATTGGGGACAGAGAATTGTTCCTCCAAGGCGGCGGAAACCACCTGTTCATGCTCCGGGCGGTATTCCCAGAGATAGGGGTCACGGGAACGCTTCCGCTTTCCGGTGTCGGCCACATCGAATACATATTTGAGCCTGGGTGTGCTGCCGGAGTAGTCGATGAGGGCGATACTCTGAGAGCCTCGGCGGATATAGCGGCCCATGCGGTTGTTCCACAACTCATAATCCGCACAGGCGGTGGCTTCCGGACGCTGGGCGTAGATCATAAGCTGCTCGTGGTAGGGGTACTTGTAAAGCCGGGCGGCGGTGGTGAGGAAGTCCGTCCAGCTTCGGTAGCTGCCGGTAATTTTCTGCGCGGTAAAATCTGCTAACTTACGGTAGTCCTGCAAATTATTTGGCAAGATAGTTCATCTCCTTTCACACAAATGGGCACCCGCATTTTCTGCGGATGCCCATTTAATGCCGTATTTTTCCATTCCTTATTCCGGACTTTTGCATCTTGTTGCAATTTCCCGTAATAAGAGTGGCCTTTACTTTGCGCTCAGGAATCGAAGTCAGGCAGCAAATCCAGCGCATCAAACTCCGCATCGGTAATGGCATTGAGCTTGGCAATGGCATTGTCCGTCAATGCTCTCAGCTCCCGCTCGTCATCGTCCAGATAGGTACGCATCTCCGCCAGGGCCTGGATCATGCCCAGCCGGGTGCCGGGGTTGTAGATGCACATAAGCTGCTGCTCTTCATAGGTGATATTCATGTTCATAGCTCCTTTTCTTTCGCCTTTTTCGGCTTGGTTTTATGGGACTTCTGCGGCTGGTCTTTGAGCTTTTCCAGGACGGACGCCTTTTTCTCCCGGTGGACGGCTTCTGCCAAATCCATGAGGGAAATGGGCTGACCGGAATGAGCCTGCTGTTCCAGCTCTGCAACGGTGGGCTTCTGCTCCTTAGAACCGTTGTTTATGATGCCATCCAACATTCCGTAATCATCCTCTGTGGACATCTCCGCTGTTTTCAGATAGTTGTCATTCTGAAAGCCGGGCAGCTCCTTGAAACCCACGCTGTCGCAGTAATGGTAAGATACCACACCGTCCTGTTTCAGCGCAACGATGTCACTGACACTCAGAGATGGCCCGTGATAGTCTGCCGGGCAATGGAAGTTAAACTGCTCAAATAGCGTCTCCAGTTTGGCGTTGGTGCTGCCGGTGGCAGTCAGTGGGGCGGTGTAGATCAGGTCATAGTTTTGCCGATCAACATTCAGATTATGGGATTGCAACCAGTCCAGATTCATAAAGCGCACGTTGTCGGGGTCGTCCATCTTCACCTGGTAGATGGCAAAGCAGTCTCCGGTGTGTGAAAGAAAGGCATTTTCCCGTTCCTCCTGGTGCTGCTGCCGCTCCACGATTTTTTCATGGAACACGGGACTATGTTCCCATTCCTCACTGGGGACAGCAAACACCGTGCCGGGGGCGTAGGTGTCCAATTCCTCCCGGTCAAACAGCATTTCGGCACTGCTATCCACGATAGCATACACAGATAAATCCCGCCTGAGCAGCTCCGCCGCCCGGTCTTTGGAAAGGGGCAGCATATCGCCGTCCGTATAGCCGCAGGCTTCCAGATCGGTCACTTTGAGAGCGTTGTCCGGCATGGGATATTCGTCCAGCTTTTGCTCTGGTGCTTCCGGTATCTGAGGTGGCTCCTGTGCCGGGGCATCTCCCGTCAGGCCAATGCCCCGCTCCTTGCAGATCTCCTGATAATGCTGCTCAATTCCGGAAATCAGTTCAGATGAGGTCTTGTTTATGGTTTCCAGACTGGCCCGGAGTTCTTTCAGCTCCTTACCGTGGGACCAGGCGGCAATGTACCCGAAGCTGTTATCGGCGGTTTCAATACCGAAATACTGGCAGACAGCATAGGAAACGCTCTCCGCCTCCACTTCCTCGGTGTTTCTGTCCTTTTCCCCCGGTGTGAGGATGGTTTCCCCATCGTCTGCCAGCTCCGTCATTTTCTCATAATTGTGGAGCCGGGAATGGGCCACTTCATGGACAGCGGCAGAAACAGTCTGTACCTGGCTCATACCCTCCCGGAGGAAAATTGCCTGTTTCTCTGGGTCAAAATAGCCGTCCATACTTGGTTCCATGGGCTCTACGGTAATGGGAACCTGGGAAGTCCGGCGCAGGGCTTCCATGAAAACCTCATATTGTGCCACGTCCCCGGTCAGGTTAAAGGAGATTTGCGGTAGGGGCTTGCCAGCGGTCTGGGACACATCGAATACGGACACCACCTTGTACATGGGGATGGTGACTTCCTTTTCCTCGGTGATGGGTTTTCCCTCCTCGTCCAGCATGGGCAGCTTGGTGTCCGGGTCCAGCTTTTCCTTGTCTATCTTGATTTTGTAGGGCGTGGGAGCCAGAATCTGGATTCCCTTTTCGCCCTTTTTCACATGACGCCCGAAAGTGTTCTTCCACTTGTTGAAGCCAGCCACCAGGGTGGCGTTTGGCTTCTGGGAGTGAATCAGCATGACGTTATTCAGGGAATACTTGTGAAACCGGCTCATGGTGGTGAGGTAATTCCGATAGCGGTCACTCTCGAACAGTTCCTGGATGCCCTGTTCAATACCAGCTGTGATTTCCTGTATCCGTTCCCGGCTGGTGGGTTTGTTGTCAGGCATGGTTATCACACTCCCTTCTTTGCCTGAGAGTTAGGTGGCAAGCAGCCGGAAGCCCTGGCCCACTCCCTGGCAGCTTCCCGCCGCTCCTCACTGTAGGGTTCCCGGACGGAGACACAGCGTTTGGGGACGAGATAATGAAGATCGTCCTTTTTCACAATCTGATCCGGGTACTTTTCAGCCAGCCTGCTGAGCTTTTGCAGGAGTTTGGGGTCATGGGTATACACATCGGCGGTGGTTTCGGCCTGGTTATAAAGGAGAATGGTTTCCTGCTCCAAAAGAGATAGCTTCATTGGCAGCCGCCTTTCTGCCGGGTAAACTCCAGCCTGAAATGGACATACTGCCCATCGTCCTCTATCACCACAGCGGCATCATAAAGTTTGCCGGTCTTTTCGGAGTACAGCCCCGGCACATGAACACGCCCCTCCTGGAGAAGTGCGGCCACAATCGCTTTGGTGGGCTGCTTTTTCTTAGCCACCCACCACTTGCTGTTCTTCCAGATCGCAAATTTACAAGATTCATTCTGGCAGAAGAAGCCTTTTTGCGTTTCCGCAACCTCACCACCGCACCGGGGACACCTGCCCACCACCTCATGGGGCGGGGAAAACAGGTACTCGCTGCCCGGAATGACCTGATAGGTGCCAACCAACTCCTTAACCATGGTACAAATCCCGTTCAGAAAATCCTCCGGGGACAGTTCCCCACGTTCCACCTCGCCCAGCCGGGATTCCCATTCGGCGGTTAGTAGGGGAGATTGTAGCTGTTCCGGCAGGACGGTAATCAGGGATACGGCATCCTGAGAGGGCAGAAGCTGCACCGCCTTTTTGCTTTTCTTCCGCTCCATAAAACCAGCAGATACCAGCTTTTCCAGAATGGCGGCACGGGTGGCAGGTGTCCCCAATCCCTTCCTTTCCGCATCCTCCGGCATATTCTCTTTTCCGGCTGTTTCCATGGCAGAGAGCAGGGTATCTTCGGTGAAATGCTTGGGCGGGCTGGTTTTTCCCTCCTGGATTGACGAATTATCTACAGACAACACCATACCTTCGGACAAGTCAGGTAATGCCTTGTTTTTCGGCTCCTGTTCCAGATAGACTTTCCATCCCATGGAAAGAACGGTGATTCCCTTGGCAGTAAAGGACATACCGCCGCAGTTCAGCGTAACCACCGTTTCCGCAACGATATGGGGACTGCTCACCGCGCAAAGCACCTGGCGGCATATCAATTTGAGAATTTCCTGTTCCCCAATGGGAAGCGCAGTGAGGTCTGCACCACTCGCCGCCATGGTGGGGACAATGGCGTGGTGGTCGGAGACTTTTTTACTATTGCAGACTGGACTGGCATTCACATTATTCAGTACCATGCCGGTAATTTTGGCAGCGATGGCGGCAATCTCTGCCACCTGATCCTTCATATCGTCAGTCAGATACCGGCTGTCCGTCCGGGGATAGGTGCATAGCTTCTTTTCATACAGGCTTTGCAGATAATCCAGTGTCTGCTGGGCAGTGAACCCCAGCAGACGGTTGGCGTCCCGCTGGAGGGCGGTCAGATCATAAAGGGCAGGAGGCTTTTCGGATTTCTCCTTCCGCTCCACCTGTGTTACAGTGGCAGAAGCTCCCTGACAGGCTTTCCGCACTTCCTCGGCGGCGGCTTTATCCTTCATACGTTCCCCGGATACGGATAATCCGGGCAGTTCCAGTGTCACCGTGTAAAAGGGTTCCGGCTGGAAGGTTTGTATCTCCGTTTCCCGTTGGACAATGAGGGCCAGCGTGGGGGTCATCACCCGACCAATGTTCAGGGTGCGGTGATACAGCACCGAAAACAGCCGGGTGGCGTTGATTCCCACCAGCCAGTCTGCCTTGGCACGGCAAAGGGCAGCTTGGTACAGTCCGTCATAGTCCCCGCCGGGGTGTAGATTCGAGAAGCCCTCCCGGATGGCGGAATCCTCCATGCTGGAAATCCAGAGCCGTTTCACTTTTTTTCGGCAGCCAGCCAATGTGTAGACGTTGCGGAATATCAGCTCACCTTCCCGCCCGGCGTCACAGGCGTTGACCACCTCGGTGACGTCCGGGTCGTTCATCAGCTGCTTGAGAACGGCAAACTGCTTTTGCTTTCCGGTGCCAATTTCCAACTGCCAGGTTTGCGGCAGGATAGGCAGATCCTCAAAACACCATTTGGCGAATCGGGGGTCGTAGTGTTCCGCATCGGCAAACCCGGCCAGATGTCCAATGCACCAGCTGACATACCAGCCGCTTCCCTCCCAATAGCCGTCCTTCCGGGTGGTGGCTCCAATGACAGACGAGACGCTTTGCGCCACTGAGGGCTTCTCACAGATCACCAGTTTCATGGACTGGATTCCTCCTTTCTTTCAGCCAGGCCGTTGCGTCCCGGTAGCAGTAGCCCACGCAGGGCTGACCATCCCGGTAATTCCCGCAGCCATAACAGGGGTGCGTAGAGGGCAGCAGTGGGGGCGGGGTGTGATCCCCGCCCTCAGTTCTTCGTATCATCATCACTTCATAGGGGCTGTCAGTAAATCGGGTCACGGCTGACTGCCCCCGCTTTCTTCGCCGCTTTCCTGCTCGTCCTCATTCTCCCAGGGATCGTCCTCGCCATAGTCGTAATCGTCCAGGTCGGTGTCTCCCTTGGTTTTGGGCAGCGGCAGCTTGTTTTTCAGGAAATACCAGCCCACACCACCAAGCAGGGCGGCCATGAGCAGCACGATCAGCACAGCCCCGGCACCGGAGGATTTTTCCGGTTCCGGCTCCGGCTGGGTTTCCGGCACGGTAGGCTCCGTGGTGGGTTCCGGGAGACTTCCGGCGCACTCTGCCATGTTGGAAGCGCACACGGGGCAGTCCATACGGATGGCCCCTGCCTGACAGTGCTGGGTGCAGATGCACACAGGCGGCTCCGTAGCCTCCGTCTTGACCAGTGCCCCCAAATCTCCAGCGTCCACCGGGTTCAGGAAATACACCTGATACCCTTCCTCATCCTCGTTCAGAGGGGCGTCATAATCAATGACCAGGTAGAAATAATTCCCGTCCCGATCCTGTATGGTGATAAACTGCTTGTTGGTAGCCTTATCGTAGAGCATATCACGGGTCACAATGTCCGACCCTTCACTGAACGGCTCTCCCGGATTCGCAGCCGTCGGCTCCGGCTCCGTGGCAGGGGGCGTGGCAGCGGGCGGTGCGGTAGGGGTTGTAGAGGGCGGATTGGTAGGGGCTGGCTTCGTCTCCTGGGGAGTGGCAGGAGGCTTGGCGTTGGGGTCCCCGGTGTAGATGATGACCTCGTCCTTTGGCTCATGGGACTGAGCAAAGGCAGGCAGGGTCAGGCAGGACAGGCACAGAGCCAGTGCCAGAATGCCGGAAAATACCCGGCGTTTGGTGTTACCCATGGGAAGCACCATCCTTTTCGGGGGTCGCCGGGGCGGACTTCATGGTTTTGAGCAGGGCGGCCAGCTTCTCCGGGGTCATGCCGATGCTTCTCACCATCCCCACAATGTCCAGGTTTTCCAGCTCCGTAATCTGCTTGTCAATTTCCCCATTGCGTGTCCGCAGGGCGTCGATTTTCTTATCGTTTTTCAGCCGCTCCACACGCAGTTTTTGAATTTTGGGATTCATGGTATTCACGCTCCTTTTCATCGCAGACGGCCATAGGCGTAGAAATGGGTCTGCCAGTAATTTGTGTTTAGATTTGCGTAGGTGATAGGGTCGC
>CAYMWT010000024.1:3043-16415 GCA_964394055.1 uncultured Oscillospiraceae bacterium | reverse complement strand
CGGCAAAACATGATCCAATTTTATTCGCCGCTGCGGCGGCGAACTCTGCGAGGCATTTTTTCGACAATCTACGGGCACGGGGAGACCTGTGCCTTTGGCTTTGGGGAAAAGCATTTGACAGGGACAGGGGAAACGGGTACAATAAAAAGAAAACCACAAGGGAGGAAAGACTATGGGAAAATACGCGATCCAAAACAGTGTGATTCTGGACGGCACCGAACATATGGAGCCGCAAACGGGAAAAACCATTTTCATAAAGGACGGAATCATTGAGGCCATTCGGGAGGCTTCCGCGGATGTGACCGGCTATGAGGTGATCGACCTGAACGGACAGTATATCCTGCCGGGGCTGATCAACCTCCATGTTCACATTCCCTCCACAGGAAAGCCAAAGAAGAAGCCCTCCGATCCCAAAAAGCTGGTGGCCCTGGTGAAGACCAACGCCCTGACCCGGAAGGTGGGCTATGCCCTGTGCAAAAATTATCTGATGCCGGAGCTTTGGAGTGGTGTTACCACCCTGCGGACGGTGGGCGGCCTGCTGGACTTTGATGCCCGGCTCCGGGACGAAATTGCCGCCGGAAAAATGACCGGCCCCAGAATCGTGGCCTCCAATATGGCCATTTCCGTACCCGGGGGACATATGGCCGGGTCTCTTGCCTATGAGGCCCACAGCCCGGAGGAGGCGGCGGCTCTGGTAAGGAAAATCTGGGAAACCAAGCCAGACCTCATTAAGTTGATGATCACCGGCGGCGTGCTGGACGCCACAAAGCGGGGAGAACCGGGAGAGCTGAAGATGCCCCCGGAATACGTCAAGGCGGCCTGTGATCAGGCCCACAAGCTGGGACTGAAGGTAGCTGCCCATGTGGAAAGTCCGGAGGGCGTCCGGGTGGCCCTGGAAAACGGGGTGGATACCATCGAGCATGGCGCGGAACCGGACGAGAAAATCGTGGAGCTGTTCCGGGAGAAAAAGGCCTGTCATGTGACCACCCTGTCCCCGGCGCTGCCCTTTGCCCTGTTTGACCGTTCGGTCAGCTATGCCACCGAGGTGCAGCAGTATAACGGAAAGGTGCTCTTTGAGGGCATTATCCACTGCACCAAGGTCTGCCTGGCCGCGGGCGTGCCTGTGGGTCTGGGCACGGATACGGGCTGTCCCTATATCACCCACTATGATATGTGGCGGGAAATCTACTACTTCCACAAGTATTGCGGCGTGTCCAACCAATTCGCCCTGTACAGCGCCACCCTGGGCAATGCCAAAATCCTGGGGCTGGATCAGGAAATTGGCAGCATCGCCCCGGGAAAATCGGCGGATCTCATTGCCTGTAAGGAGAATCCCCTGGAGCATGTGAAGGCCCTTCGAAATCTGACCATGGTCATGGCAAGAGGCAGCCTGGTGAATCACACAAGGCTGAAAAAGTTCGACAATGTGGAACGGGAGCTGGACAAGTTCCTGGATTGAGGGCGAAGGTATGCAAAAAACCGAGGTGAAATGGAAGCGCATCTTCGTACTGGCAGCTGCTGCCTTTTTGGTACTGGCCGTGGTGCTGGGCGTCTGGCTGTATGCTTCCGGTCAGAGAATTCCGGTGGGTACCACCCTGGGCGGTATGGAGATCGGCGGACAGACCTACCGGGAGGCTAAGGCAGCGGTGAAGGCCGCCGCGGAGGAAGGATTGCTGACCAGAGAGCTGAAGGTGGCGCTTCCGGAGGATACCCTTGTGTTCGCACCCAAGGAGGCAGGACTGAAACTGCATGTATCCAAGGCTTTGAAAGATGCCTGCCACGGTGAGGGCGGACAGGCTCTGGGCTTGCTGCCCTATCTGAGCCGGGAGGAAGGCTGCTTTCAGGAGGCCTTCCGGAGCTATGGGCAGCGGTATGATACGGAATTGACCCAATCCACCTGGACGGTGGAGGGCATCCCGGAAGAACTGGGAACAGACCGGTTTGATCCTCAGACCCCGACAGGAAGCCTGCGGATCACGCTGGGCATTCCAAAACGCCATCTGGATCAGGAAGGGGCTTTGGCGGAGATCCTCAGCTTTTACGACCAGGCCCTAAGCCCGGACAAGACCTTTGAAATACGGCTTGAGGTACCTGCTGAGGTGGTGCCCGAGGAGCTGAACCTGGAGGAGATCTGCGAAAGCAGCTGCCCGGCCCCGGTGGATGACAGCCTGGACATGACCACTTATCAGTTCGTTCCTGGCTCCTACGGCTGCCGGTTTGACCTGGAGGACGCAAAGGCCAAGCTGGAAGAAGCCAATTGGGGTGAGACACTGACCCTGCCCATGGAATATGTGGAGCCGGAAATTCTGGGGGACGAGGTTTATTTCCGGGACGTGCTGGGTTCCTGCGAGACACGGCACAATGATAACGAAAACCGGAACACCAACCTTCGTCTGATCTGTGAGATCCTGGACGGTATGGTGGTGGAGCCTGGGGAGGAATTCTCCTACAATGACCGGGTGGGAGAACGCACCAAGGAACGGGGCTTCCTGCCTGCGCCCGCCTATTCCGGGAACCGGTTGATCCAGGACTACGGCGGAGGCGCCTGCCAGGGCTCCACGACCCTGTATAACTGCGCTCTCCTGGCAGATATGGAGATCACAGACCGGGTTTGTCATGGAGCCGCTGTGGGCTATGTGCCAAGAGGCCTGGACGCCGCCGTGAACTGGGGCACCCATACGGACATGGCCTTCCGGAATACCAGCCATTTCCCCATCAGGATTCAGGCGAAGGTGGAGGATGGCTATGTGAAAATGCAGCTGCTGGGCACCGATGAAAAGGACTACACCATCGAAATGAAGTCCGGCTGGGGCGAGGACGATGTGGCCATTTATGCCACCAGCTACCGCTGTAAAATCAGCAAGGAAACCGGCGAGGAGATCAGCCGTACCCTGGAAGCCAGATCTACTTACTATAAAAACTTAGGATAAGGGAAGCTCTGATTAAATCGGCAAGAGCTGACAGCAGAAGATTTTGGCTCAGACGAAGACCCAAAAGTGGAGGAATACTGGATGTATTTCCCACTTTTCAAACTGCACGGCTGAGGCAAAAGATTCGCTGCTCAGCCGCAGACGATTTATTCAGAGGTTCCTAAGGCCTTTCGGCCCCGGTTTTTCGGGGCCGAAATTTTTTTATTTTCCTATTGACAAAGCTGTACTATTGTGCTATTGTATTAATGCACTAATACAGTGACACAATTAAGGAGGCGCCTATGAACTGGAAGCTGACCGGAGACAGTCCGGTCTATCAACAAATCATGGCGGCGATACGGGGAGCGATCCTGAAAGGGGAGCTGCCGCCCGGAGGGAAGATTCCTTCCGTCCGTGACCTGGCCTCGGAGGCCCAGGTCAACCCCAATACCATGCAGAGAGCCTTGACGGAGCTGGAGCGGGAGGGGCTGCTGGTCAGCGGCGGCACATCCGGCCGCACCATTACCCAGGATCAGGAGATTTTAAGCGCCATGCGGGAGGAAACCCTTCAGGGACTTGCCAGGGATTTCGCCGAACGGTGCATGGTCTTCGGCGTGACACCTACCCAGGCGGCTAAAATGCTCTTAAGCCTGGATGAACAGAAGGAGGAATGAAGAAAGTGGAACAAAACACGTTAAAAGCGGTGAGCCTGAGCAAGCGCTACGGCGGCGCGACCGCCCTGGACGGCCTTGATCTGGAGCTGCCCCAGGGAAAAATCATCGGCCTGCTTGGCCCCAATGGCAGCGGCAAGACCACCTTTATTAAGCTGGCCGCCGGCCTGCTGACCCCTACCGCGGGTAAAATTACCATCTGCGGGGAGCCTGTCGGCCCCAAAAGCAAGGCGGTGGTATCCTACCTGCCCGACCGTACCTATTTCTCGAAACAGATGCAGGTGGGAATGCTGCTGGATTTCTTCGGGGAATTTTACGAAGATTTTGACCGCCAGCGGGCGGAGGAGATGCTGAAGGCCCTGGGAATCGATACCAAGGCCAGATTCCGCACCCTGTCCAAGGGCACCCAGGAGAAGGTGCAGCTGGTGCTGGTCATGTCCCGGCGGGCAAAGCTGTACCTGCTGGATGAGCCTATCGGCGGCGTAGACCCGGCGGCGAGAGATTACATCCTCAATACCATTATTCAAAATTACGACCCCGACGCCACAGTGCTGATTTCCACCCACCTGATTGCCGACGTGGAGCGGGTGCTGGACGAGTATATTTTCCTGTACCAAGGCAAGATTATTCAGAAGGGCAGCGCCGATCAGGTGCGGGAGGAGACCGGTAAGTCTCTGGACGAGCTGTTCCGGGAGGTGTTTAAATGTTTGTAAAGATGTTTAAGTATGATTTTAAGGCCACCTGGGGCCTGCTGGGCCTGCTGAGCGTCATCGCCTTGGGCGCGGGAGTCTTGGGAAGCGTTGTGGCCCGGCTGCTGGAACGGGGGCTGGATGGCTTCCTCCTGGCAATGTTGGTTATCTCCATGATGACCGTTGTTTTCTATCTGGTGGGCTACTGCCTGGCGGCCTTGTTTCTGCTGCTGGGCCGGTTTTATAAGAGCCGGTTCACCGATGAAGGGTACATGACCTTTACCCTGCCGGTGAACAACCACCAGATCCTGCTGTCCAGCTTCGTAAACTGCACCCTGGGGTTGATTGTGTGTATGCTTGTTACCGCGGTTTCCTTCGCCATCCTGGTGTTCTTTGGCTCGGAGATCCTGGACGGACAGCGTTGGGAATTTGTGAAGACCTGCTTCGATCATCTTCCCGGATTGCTGAAAGAGATAGGCGGTGGAAATATTCTGATGTTCCTGCTGATGCTGCTGGCAGGATTCATCAGCGAGGTGCTGACCATTATGCTGGCCATTACCCTGGGAGCGATCATTGCGAAAAAGCATAAGATTCTGACAGGCGTGGTGGCCTACTACGGACTGCATATGCTGATTACCGTTGCCGGTGTGTCGATCCTGTCTTCCCGCCTGTTTGACCAGGTGATGAATCAAGCCGAGTTCATTGGCTTTACCACCTGGGCAATCGCCGGGTACGCAGTGGTGGCGCTGGGATGTTACTTCGTTATGTACTATCTCACCAGCCGCAAGCTGAACCTGAACTAAACAGAACCCCCAGCGGTTTGACCGCTGGGGGATCGCTGCATATTAAAGGGCGTCCTTGATCTTCTGGATCATTTCCACGTATTCGCTGTCGGTGAGATAGGTTTTGCCGGGGTTCATGGCAAAGGTAGTGCCCCACTCAAAGCCATCCTTGTACTTGGGCACCAGGTGCATATGCAGGTGGCAGCCGCCGTCGCCGTAGGCGCCGTAGTTGACCTTGTCGGGATGGAAGGCCTTGTGAATGGCATTGGCGGCCTTCGCCACATCCTCAAAGAACGCAGCCCGATCCTCGGGAGAAATGTCCACCATTTCGCTGACGTGATCCTTGTAGGCCACGATCACACGGCCGGGATGGCTCTGCTCCTTAAAGAGAATCAGCTGGGAAACGGAAAGATCACAGATCTTAATGCCGAAGCCGGCCAGGATTTCACCGCCCATGCAGTAGCCGCAGTTGGAATCTTTCATAGAAGTCCCCTTCTTTCGTTTGATTTACAGAAAAATAGTATCACAGTCCGGTTTGACCGTCAAGGGAGAAAGCACATTCTTGTCAAAACTGACGGAAAAGCTCATTTCATTATAAACCGCCAGAGCCTGTCCTGATCCTCCTGGCTGGCATAGCCGATGCCGACCCGTTTGTCCGTCTGGATTTCACAGACAAAGCCATCGTCTTCCACCCATAGGGTACCATCGACAACGCTGGTTCGGTTTAAATCCCCGGTGATTCCCAGAGCCTTGGTCAGCCGTCCCGGGCCGGGAGCGTCCACACAGGCCCGGATCAGCACCGCCTCCGGCTGCTCTTCCTCGCCGGTGACGATGTTCAGTAGCCAGTGAACGCCGTAGCACAGGTACACATAGACCGTGCCCGCGTCCATGTACAGTACCTCAGTTCGCTTGGTGCGGCCCTTGCTTGCGTGACAGGCGGTGTCCGACTCTCCGCAGTAGGCTTCCGTCTCGGAGATCCGGAGACGGCGGCCGCCAAATACCAGCACCTTCCCCACCAGATCCCGGGCAACCTCCAGGCAGGGACGGTGAAAAAATTCGTAGCCAAGTTTTGTCATGGGAAACCCTCCGTTTTTTTCAATATGGTTATTTTTATGGACAAAAGGGGAAAGAAAAGGCAACACCTACGAAAAAGGCCGATTCTTTTCCCTGATATCCGTATAATCTGCCCACGAAGCCCGGAGAAATTCCGAGATTTTCTGGCAGATTTTCTTATTGTATTCTGGGTCGATCAATGGTACTATATTGCTTATGGAAAGCATTTGTCTATAAAGCAAGGACGCGGGAAGGGAGAGAGGTTATGAAATATATTGTGGTGCTGGGTGACGGCATGTCTGACGAGCCGGTAGCCCAGCTGGGCGGAAAAACGCCTCTGGAATACGCCGATACCCCCAGGATGGACGCTCTGGCCTCCAAGGGAGAGCTGGGCATGGTGCAGAATGTGCCTGTCGGCATGTCACCGGGCAGCGATGTGGCCAACCTCTCTGTCCTGGGCTATGATCCGAAGGTGAGCTATTCCGGCCGATCTCCCCTGGAAGCCCTCAGTGTAGGGGTGCAGATGGAGCCGGACGATATGGTCTTCCGCTGCAATTTGGTGACCTTGACCGAGGAGGAGCCTTACGAGGAAAAGACCATTCTGGATCACAGCTCCGGAGAAATTTCCACCGCCGACGCGGATATCCTGATGGATGCCATCCGGGAGGCTTTCAACAGCGAAACCTTCCAGTTCTACACCGGCACCAGCTATCGCCACATCATGATCTGGAAAGCTGGAGAGTTGGCCCGCTTAGAGCCGCCCCATGACCATCTGACCCAGGTGATCGGGCCGTACCTGCCTCAGTGTCAGCCTCTGCGGGAGATGATGGAAAAGAGCTTCGACATTCTCAACAACCATCCCCTGAACGTAAAGCGGGCGGCGGAGGGAAAGCACAAGGCCAACTCCCTGTGGTACTGGGGCGCCGGTACCAAGCCAAAGCTTCAAAGCTTTCAGGAGATGACGGGGCTGAAAGGGGCCATGATCTCCGCGGTGGATCTGCTGAAGGGCATCGCCGTAGGCTCCGGGATGCAGGTGTGTCATGTGGAAGGGGCAACCGGCTCCATCGACACCAACTGGGAGGGCAAGGCCCAGGCTGCCATTGACGCCCTGCTGAAGGATAAGTGTGACTTTGCCTACATCCATGTGGAGGCCCCCGACGAAATGGCTCACCAGGGACTGATCGAAGAAAAGGTCAAGTCCATCGAATACCTGGACAGCCGGATCGTCTCTCCCATTTGTAACGCCATGGAGGAAGCGGGAGAGGACTACCGGATGCTGATTTTGCCGGATCATCCCAATCTTCTGCGGCTTCGCACCCATACGGGAGAGCCGGTGCCCTATGTGCTCTATGACAGCACACGCCAGAGGAAGACCATCGCCCACTATACCGAGGCGGAAGCCGCCGCGTCCGGGAATTTCGAACCGGAGGGCTACCGGCTGATGAACCGTTTTCTACAAAAATAAGGAGGACTAACGTATGTCCAGAGTGTATAATTTTTCCGCAGGCCCGGCTGTTCTGCCGGAGAGCGTATTGAAGGAAGCAGCAGAGGAAATGCTGGACTACCGGGGAACCGGCATGTCCGTCATGGAAATGAGCCACCGCTCCAAGGCCTACCAGGCCATCATCGACCAGGCGGAGGCGGATATCCGCACCCTTATGGGAATCCCGGACAACTATAAGGTGCTGTTCATGCAGGGCGGCGCCTCCCAGCAGTTTGCCATGGTGCCCATGAATTTGATGCGCAACGGAGTTGCAGACTACATCATCACCGGTCAGTGGGCCAAGAAGGCCTGGCAGGAGGCAAAGATGTACGGCCAGGCCAACGCTGTGGCCTCCTCCGCGGACAAGACCTTCTCCTATATCCCCGACTGCTCTGACCTGCCCATCAGCGAGAAGGCGGACTATGTGTATATCTGCGAGAACAACACCATCTACGGCACCAAGTTCCACACCCTTCCCAACACCAAGGGGAAGGATCTGGTGGCGGATGTGTCCAGCTGCTTCCTGTCGGAACCGGTGGACGTAAGCCGCTATGGTATGCTCTACGGCGGCGTTCAGAAGAACATCGGCCCTGCGGGTGTGGTCATTGCCATCATCCGGGAGGATCTGATCCGGGAGGATGTATACCCGGGAACTCCCACCATGCTTCGCTACAAGACCCATGCGGACAACGGCTCCATGTACAATACGCCTCCCGCTTACGGCATTTATATCTGCGGGAAGGTATTCAAGTGGCTCATGGCAAACGGCGGCCTGGAAGCCCAGAAGGCCCGCAACGAGAAGAAGGCCGCTGTGATCTATGATTTCCTGGACGCAAGTGAACTGTTCCATGGTACCGTGGTGAAAAAGGATCGCTCCCTGATGAACGTACCCTTTGTCACCGGAAATGAGGCGATGGACGCCAAGTTTGTGAAGGAAGCCACGGAAGCCGGGTTTGTAAACCTGAAGGGCCATCGCACCGTAGGCGGTATGCGTGCCAGCATTTATAACGCCATGCCTTTGGAGGGCGTGGAAAAACTGGTGGCGTTTATGGAGAAATTTGAGAAGGAGAACCGGTAATATCCAACCGGTTTCCCAGGAAAAGAGAGGAAAACCCATGTTTCATATTCATTATCTGAATAAGATATCCGACCAGGGCACAGCCCTTTGGACGGAGGAATACGCCCTCACCGGGAACCTGGAGGAGGCGGACGCCATTGCCGTGCGCAGCGCCAACATGCACGAAATGGTTTTGCCGGAGAAGCTTCTGGCCATTGCCCGGGCCGGCGCCGGGGTGAACAACATCCCGCTGACCAGCTGTGCCGAAAAGGGCATTGTGGTATTCAACACCCCCGGGGCAAATGCCAGAAGCGTTATGGAGCTGGCTCTGTGCGGTATGCTCCTGGCCAGCCGGGACATTGTGGGGGGCATCAACTGGGTGCGCTCCATTGCGGGCAGCGGTGAAGTTGCCAGGATGGTGGAGAAGGGAAAATCCCAGTTTGCAGGTCACGAGATCTACGGCAAGAAGCTGGGCATTATCGGCCTGGGCGCCATCGGCGGCCCCCTGGCCAACGCCTGCCGGAAGCTTGGAATGGACGTCTACGGCTGTGACCCTCACATCTCCGTGGAGGCAGCCTGGCATCTGGACGAGCACATCAAGCGGGTGAACTCCCGGGAGGAGATCTATGCCACCTGTGACGTGATCACCCTCCATGTCCCACTGCTGGACGATACAAAGCATATGATCGACGCCGAAGCCATCTCCAAAATGAAGGACGGGGTCATTATCCTGAACTTTGCCCGGGATCTGCTGGTGGATGACGAGGCCATGGCCCAGGCCCTGGCTTCGGGCAAGGTGAAGAAATACGTCACCGACTTCCCCAATGAGAAGACCGCAAATCTGCCCGGCTGTATCGCGGTGCCCCATCTGGGCGCCTCCACCGAGGAGTCCGAGGACAACTGCGCAAAGATGGCCGTCCGGGAGCTGATGGATTACCTGGAAAACGGCAACATCCACAACTCCGTGAACTATCCCAACTGCGATATGGGCGTGTGCAGCACCGTGGGTCGGATCGTCCTGCTCCACCACAACATTCCCGGTGCCCTGGGCCGGTTCACCGCGGCCATTGCCGAGGAGAATGTGAACATTGCCGGGCTGATGAACAAGAGCCGTGGAGAATACGCCTACACCATGCTGGATCTTGACCACCATCTGTCTGAGGCGGCGGTGAAGAAGCTGGAAAGCATTGACGGCGTCCTCCGGGTGCGGGTCATTCGGTAAGAAAATTATGCTGGAACGCTCCCTTCCGATTTGGAAGGGAGCGCGTTTTTATTGCCGTTCTTTCACCAGCATGGGGGTAAACATGGGCTTGTCAAAGAGCCGGACAAACTTCTGGCATTTGACCAGGAAGGCGTAGTAGACGTTATACCCGCAGCCGAACATGGTTTCCGTATTGCCCATGCCCTTGGCAAGAATCACGTCCGCTTCCTCCAAAGCCTGCTTTGCTTCCCCGCTGAGCTGATCCAGCTGGGTGCCTGCCACGGTGTTGCCGTTGTCGATCACCGGGAAGGGAATGCCCACAGCTTCCGCGTCCTCCCGGGTAGCGTCGTTCTGGGCAATGCCGCCCCGGACACAGAAGGTGATTTCCAGTTGAGGGTACCAGCGGTGAATCTCCTCGGCAAAAATCCGGTCAAAGCCGATTTCTCCGGCGTTGTCCGTGAGATAGAGAAGCTTTCTGCCTTGGCGCAGGTCTTCGCACAGAGCATCATATACCTGGCTGTCCAGTTCCATTTTCAGGGCGTCCCGAAGCATCTCCTCCAGCTTTTCAAAGCTGACCTGACCCCGAAGGGCGGAAAAGTCCAGGTAATTGCCCAGGATGGCGCATTGCAGCCCGGCAAGCACCGGGTCGGGAGCGTTGGAAACCGTCTCCCGGAGCATGGGCAGCCGTTCCATGACGAACCGGTTGGACTGAAGTTTTTCCTCATGGTAGCGGTCGGGAGACAGCCCGAAGCTTTCATAAAACAGCTGGGTGGTCTTTGGCCCAAACCATGGAGAGCCTGCGTCCGCAGGGGCGTCCAGATACATCCGCATGAGCTTGCGGGCAAAATCCATAACCTGCTCCTTGGTGCCCAGAGTATCCGCCAGCTCCAGGTTCCGCTGGAAATGGCACAGCAGGCACTGGGAATCGATGGGGATACTCATACCTTCAGTTTCAGAACCAGCTTCCGGTAGGTGCGCTGCTCATCCAGATGCAGGCCGGGCATATGGGCATCCTCGGGGAAGGCCACATAGCAGTAGCCGGCGGCAATGCGCATGAAGTCCACATGACCGGAATAACGGCCGATGTCCTTTTCCTCGTTGAATTCCCCTTCCAGGGTCATGGTTTCCAGGGGCGCCCAGCCAACGGTCTCCTCGCCGTCCACAACGTACTGGATGTCCAGATATTTCCTGTGGGCTTCGCAGAGCTTGCCCTCCGGGGACTTGGAGGTCACGTCCTGAACCAGGATCCGGTTGCCGTTACTCAGAGGAATGGTGCCGGGGTTCCACTCCTTCATGGCTTCCACAGAGGCGAGGGCTTCTTCCAGGCCGGGGATAATGGGGGCATAACGGCCCAGGTCTTTAAAGGGACATACAATCATGGTAATACCTTCCTTTCTTTTATACAGAAGCAGGGAATGCGCCTATGCAGCGGTTTCCCGCTTGGTTTACAGCTTCAAAAGATCCTCAATGGCATTTAGCTTCCCATCATAGCCCTGAGGCGTGCCAAAGCCGTAGGCGGCCCAGAGGAAGGGAACACCCGCTTCCAGGGTGGCCTCATAGTCGCCCTGGGTGTCGCCAATGTAGGCGCAGGAGGTGATATTCTCCTGCTTCATCAGGGTTAAGATGGTCTGCCCCTTGCTGGTGCCGGTGTCACCGAAGCACAGATGGGCGCGGATACAGTCTCCCAGCCCCAGCTTTTCGATGCACAGCTCCGGATAGCCCTTCTGGGCGTTGCTGACGATGAACAGACGGTGGCTTTTTGCCAGGGCTTCCAGGGTTTCCTTTACCTTGGGGTAGCCGATGTGGCAGGGGTTTTCCTGAAGATACCGGTTCTCCGTCAGCATACACCGCTCCATGAGGGGATAGCGCTTGGAATCGGGAAAGTCAGGAAACAGCTCGTCGGCAATGTCCGTCATGACCTTTCCGAACAGGGGGCGCAGCCGCTCCGCGTCCACGCAGAGATGGCTCAGCCCTTCCTTCCGCAGCTGAATATTGTACCCTTCCGCAACCAGCGCCCGGGAATCCCAGAGGGTGCCGTCAATGTCAAAAATCAGGCTTTCGTATGTCATGCTTCCTCCAAATGGCGGGCAATCCGGCCCAGAATCATATCCAGCGCCACCAGGTTTTTCCCGCCCTCGGGGACGATGATGCTGGCAAACTTCTTGCTGGGTTCCACATACAGGTCGTGCATGGGCTTTACCGTTTCCTGGTACTGGGTCAGAACGCTTTCCAATGTTCTTCCCCGCTTATTTACGTCCCGCTTGATTCGGCGGCACAGGCGGATATCCGCGTCCGTATCCACAAAGATCCGGATGTCCATAAGATCCCGCAGGGCCTTGTTCTCAAAAATCAGAATGCCTTCCACGATGATGACCTTCTTAGGGACGATATGTACCGTTTGCTCACTGCGGTTGTGGAGGGTGAAGTCATACACCGGGCAGTCGATGGCCTCCCCATGGCGGAGCTTGTCCAGATGGGCGGCCATGAGATCCGTTTCCAGGGCAGCAGGCTCGTCGTAGTTGAGAAGACACCGCTGCTCGTAGCTCAGCTCATCGTGGCGCTTATAATAGTTGTCGTGGCTGAGCACCGTGACATGGTCGGCATACCGCTCCATGATCCGCTTCATCAGGGTGGTTTTGCCGCTGCCGGTGCCGCCGGCAATGCCGATTACCAAAATGGAATTGTCCATAGCTATCTACCTCTCTTGATTCAGTCGATCATAGGACAGCCGGATCATTTCCGGATCCGGGGAGCTGTTCCGAATTAGTACCTCTCCGGGGCCGTCATACAATAGATTCGCTTCCGTAAGCCGCCGCCGGGTCTCCCGGGCGGTTCCGCCGCCGCCCTCCAGCAGGGCGACTTCTCCTCCCAGAACCTGGGAGATGGCTTTTGCGGCAAAGGGGAAATGGGTACAGCCCAGCACAAGGGCATCCAGCTTCCCCCGGTAGGGATCCAGAAGGCGATGCAGCAGGGCCAGGGTCTCCGGGGCGTATACCTTTCCCTGCTCAATCAGGGGAACCAGTCCGGGGGCCGGGATCTTCACAATGGAGCAGCCTGTTTCAAAGCGATGGAGCAGGTGATCGAATTTCTCCTCCCGAAGGGTCACCGGCGTGGCCATGACTCCGATCCGTCCCCCGGGGAAGTGATCGGCGGCAACCTTCAGGGCAGGTTCAATGCCTACCACAATCAGGTCGGGGTAGGCTTCCCGCAGGGCTTCAATGGATGTGGCAGTGGCGGTATTGCAGGCCACCACCAGCGCCTTGATGGGGGCCTCCTGCCGCAGTCGTGCCACCGCGGACAGGGTCAGCGCCCGGACCACTTCCGCGGGCCGGGAACCGTAAGGGGCGTTGGCGGAGTCGCCGTAGTAGAGAAAGCGCTCCTGGGGCAGGGCCTGCCGCAGATGCCGCAGGACGCTGATGCCGCCGACCCCGGAATCAAAGACGGCGATGTAATCCGATTTTTCCATGCACTCACCCCATACCAATGGTTTCTCCTATTTTACCAGATTCGGAAGCACGATGCAATGG
>CAYMWT010000024.1:0-2943 GCA_964394055.1 uncultured Oscillospiraceae bacterium | reverse complement strand
TAGTCCCGGCGCTGACGGTAGCATTCCACCATAGGGGAGGGATCGGTCTTCAGAGCGGTGACAGCGGCCTCCTGAAGGAAGGTGGGGACGGCGGTGATCTCGGCGGCGCTGAGAAGCAGCAGCCGATCCATAGCGTAGTCGGGGCAGGTCAGATACCCTACCCGCCAGCCGGTCATGGCGTAGGGCTTGGAGAAGCTTTGGCAGAGAATCCGCTGATCCTTCAGTTCCTCGTCCAGGCTCAGGTCGGGGCAGTCCTCCCCGTAGCAAAGCTGATTGTATACGTTGTCGCAGATCAGGAAAATGGGCTTTCCCAGGATGGCTTCCTTTACGTTCCGGACGCTTTCCCGGTTGAACACCACGCCGGTGGGGTTGGAGGGGGAGTTCAACACGATTGCCTTGGTTCTGGGAGTGATGGCATCAGCCAGAGCAGCCCTGTCGATTTGAAAGCCGGTCTTGCTCACATCCAGATGGACGGTTTTGGCCCCGGCAATGGTGGCAATGGTTTCATACAAGCCAAAGCCCGGGGTAGGGACGATGATTTCCTCGCCGGGATTCAAAATCCCCAGCAGCGCTGTAAACAGCGCCTGACAGGCCCCGATGGTAATGAGCACCTGATCCGCGGTGACGGAATTGCCCCGACGGGACTCAAAGGCGGCCACGGCTTCCCGTAGCTGCAATGTGCCTTGGTTAGGCGCATAGTGGGTATGGTTGGCGGAGAGGGCAGCCAGGGCGGCGGCCTTGATGGACGCGGGAGTGTCAAAGTCCGGCTCACCGATGGTGAGCTTCACGCAACCGGGCGTGGCGTTTGCCAGGTTGGTATACACCCGGATGTCGCTGCGCTTCAGGGAGAGCAAATTCTGGTTTAAAGGAATCATGGAAATGTTTCCGCCAATGCTTCAAAGAAGTCGGCGCCTTTCGAAAGAATGGATTCGTCAAAATCGAAGGTATCCGCGTGGAGGGGCGGTGTGTCCCCCAAGCCCAGGAAGAAGAACATGCCGGGCAAATACCGCTGGTACCAGGAAAAGTCCTCAGCGGTCATGGAGGGCTCTTCCAGGGCCTGGAAGGGAAGGACGGCGGCGACCCTGTCATACAGACCCTCCGGATTCATCACGGCGGGATAGCCGCTGTTCATATGGAGCTTCACGGTACAGCCGAAGGACGCTTCCACGTCCCGGCAAATCTGAGTGAGGCGGTCCTGCATTTCGGAAAAGATCTCGTCCTGAAAGGCACGGAGGGAGCCTTCCATATGGGTGTGGGCGGAGATGGCGTTCCGGGCGGTGCCGCTTTCCAGCTTGCCGAATTTCAGCAGCCGGAAGATACCCTCGGGAATGGCCCGCTCCATGGCGGTGGCCCGCTGGTACAGCTCCACAGCGGCGGCCAGGGCGTCGATGCCCTCTTTGGCCTTGGCAATGTGGGAGGACTTCCCCAGAATGTCGATGTCTACCTCACAGGAGCGGGCCATCAGCTCGCCCTTCCGGCTGTGGATCACACCCTTTTCCAGCCCCGGCCACAGGTGCAGGCCGAAAATGGCCTGAACATGATATTTGCCAAAGATACCGGTGTCGCAGATGTCCTTTGCCCCGCCGGTGGTTTCCTCCGCGGGCTGGAAAACCAGCAGCACATTGTGGGGAAGGGAAGCCTTCCGGTCAAGTCGTCGGGCAAGCTCCAGCAAAATCGCCATATGGCCGTCATGACCGCAGGCGTGCATGGCCCCGGGATGGGTGGAGGCAAAGTCCAGGCCGGTGCGCTCTGGAATCGGAAGTGCGTCGGCATCCGCCCGAAAGGCAATGGCATCTGGCTGCCCAAAGTCAAACCAGGCGAAAAGTCCATTGCCTTCCAGGGCAAAGACCTGGCAGCCAAGATGGGACAGGGCGTTTTCCAAATACCGGAAGGTTTCCGAAAGGCTGTGCTCCAGCTCCGGAATCCGGTGCAGGGCACGGCGGTCTTCAATGATCTGCATAGCATTCTCCTGGGTGAAAAAGTTTTTGGTTATTATACTTCAGACCCCGGGGAAAGTCAATTTCTCCCTTGTAATTTGAAAGAAAAGATGATAGGATAGTGCAAAATCCAAAAAGGAGAATCACAAATGAACGCACAGGAGATCATTGAATACATCCGCACCTCGGAGAAGAAGACCCCGGTAAAGGTCTACGTCTGGGAGAAGACCCCGGTAACCTTTCCCAACTGCCGGGAATTTCCCGGGGGAGAGGGCTGTAAGCTCGTTTTCGGCGACTGGAAGGACGTGGCCCCGGTGCTGGAGGCAAACGATTTTGAGCACATAGAGATCGAGAACAGCTGCCGCAACTCTGCCATCCCCATGCTGGACATGAAGAACGTTCCTGCCCGGATCGAGCCGGGCGCCATTATCCGGGAGCAGGTAGAGATCGGGAAGAACGCTGTCATTATGATGGGGGCGATTCTGAACATCGGCGCCGTGGTCGGGGAGGGCACCATGATCGACATGGGAGCCGTCCTGGGCGGCCGGGCCACTGTGGGGAAAAACTGCCATGTGGGCGCCGGGGCAGTGCTGGCCGGGGTGATTGAGCCTGCCTCCGCAACGCCGGTGATCGTGGAGGACAATGTGCTGATCGGGGCCAACGCTGTGGTGATCGAGGGCTGCCGGATCGGCCATGATGCCGTGGTGGCAGCGGGGGCCGTTGTGGTGGGGGATGTGGAGCCCAACACCGTGGTGGCAGGCTGCCCCGCAAGGGTCATCAAGGTGAAGGACGAGAAGACCGCCGGGAAAACCGCACTGGTGGACGCGTTGCGGGCATTGTAACAAACGGGGCTGTCTCACGAAAGCACGGCATTCATAAGACGGGGGAACATCTGTGGCCGTTTTCACTTATGATGATTTAGTGGATATCGAATTTAAAACAGCATAAACATATTCCGGTTTGCGCTGCCTGGAGGAAGCCCCAAAAACCATGCAGTGAAAACCCC
>CAYMWT010000023.1:0-16507 GCA_964394055.1 uncultured Oscillospiraceae bacterium | reverse complement strand
ATACTGGCCCTGCTCACCGCCGGACTGCTCATGCTTGCCCTGTGCCCCATGCCGGTTTCGGCTAAGAGCAACACAGACACCCTGGCGCAGGCCAAGAAGGCCGTGGTTCAGATTTATCTCTGGGCTACAGATGGCCTGCGCTGGAGCTCCTGGGTCGGCACCGGCTTTGCTGTGGGAACAGAGGGCGAGGACTCCGATGTTTTTGTCACCAACTGGCATGTGGTAACACCGCCGGATACATTCGGGTATGCTTCTGAGATTTGGATTGTACAGGAGGGCTGCACCTTCGACGAGAACGGCAGACCCGATCCCGCAAAGTCCATCTCCTGCAAGGTTCTGAAAACCACCAGCGGCTACCCGGACTATGCCATCGTCCGTGCCACGGAATCGGTGAGCGGATACAAGGCTCTGCCGCTGATCTCTTCCGACCAGGTTCCCGACGGCTCCAATGTCTATGCCCTGGGCTATCCTGCCGCAATCTCGGAACGCAGCGCGAGCCATTTTGGCATTGATGACATTACCGTTACCAATGGCATTGTGTCCCAGCATATGGAGCTTGTTGACGCGGGCAATACCAAGGCTCTGCTTCACACTGCTCAGATTTCCGGCGGCAACTCCGGCGGACCGCTGATCACGGAGAACGGCGCGGTGGTGGGCGTGAATACATACACCAGCAATGAGCTGGACGGTACCGGAGAACGGTATTACGCGGTGGACAGCTGCTATGTGATGGACGCACTGGACAGCCTGGGCATTCACTATGACCTTTATCAGGACACGGAGGACGGCACAGAGGCCGGTACAGAGAACGGGAACCTGGGCATGGCAGAAGGCCCGTTTACACTGCTGGTACTCTTTGGCCTGGCACTGGTGGTATGCGCAATCGTGGCAGGACTTGTGGTCGTGAAGACCCGGGAGAAAAATAAGCCCGCCCCTCAGCCGGTCTACACGCCTCCGGTGAACACGCCTCCGGCCTACACGTCTTCGGTACCCAGCAGCACACCTACGGCTTCCGGTGCTTCCTGCCAGCCCGCCCCACCGCCAAGATCGGCAGCACCCACTTCACCGGTCAGCCCGCCAGCGGCGCAAAAGCAGCGGATCTGCCTGCGAACCAGCAACGGCAAGACCTTTACCGTCACGGGCAGCGCAACCTTTGGCCGGGATCCCCAGTGCAAGGTGAGCCTGCCGGAGAACGCGCCGGGAGTGAGCCGGGTTCACTGCCGTGTGGATTTGAAGGGCGATGTGCTGATGCTGACGGACTTGGGCTCCAGCTACGGCACGTTTGCAGGCGGGAGGAAGATCGTTCCCAACGCGCCCGTGGCACTGAAGCAGGGAGACAGCTTCAGCCTGGGTTCTGAAAAATATGTCTTTGTATACTGCGGACTACAGCAGTAAACGACACAAAAGGAAAGGATATGGTATTATGCAAATCGTAGGATGCGGAAAAGGTCATGTTTACGATCCGGAGATATACAGCAGCTGCCCTTACTGCGCCCAGGAGGGAGGCGGGCAGAAGGACATCGTCTTTGACGATGTGGGGAAAACCGCCCCGGCCTATGCTGCCCCCTACAGCGATGTCACCCATGTAGACGCGTACGGAAAGACAGAGCCGGTTTCCAAATCCGGCGGCCCTCAGGCATCCGCTTACGACGGCATCACCCATGTGGACGCATACGGACAGACGGAGCCTGTGGGCAGAGCAGGCGGACGGCAGGGCGGCACCCTGGGAAAGACCGAGCCTGCCCCCTCCGCCTGGGCCTCCGGGGCTCCCAAGGTGGAGGAGTATGCCCACACCACGCCGGTGCAGCAGGCTCACGTTGCCGGATCCGATGAAGACTTCCAGCCTGTGGTAGGCTGGCTGGTGTGCATTGACGGCCCCTCCAAGGGCCGGGACTATCGGATCCACAGCCAGAATAACTACATTGGACGTGCCAGACACATGGATATCTGCCTGGAGGGCGACAACGCCATCAGCTCCGAATATGCCGCGGTGATTGTTTATGACGACCTGGAGAAGATTTTCTACTTTGGGCCGGATAAGGGCAGGAACATTGTCCGGCTGAATAAGCGGGCGGCGGTGAATGTGGTGGAGATCAAGGCCCTGGATCAGATGACCATTGGCAACAGTACCTTTGTTTTTATGCCGCTGTGCGGAGAGGGGTTTGACTGGAATGAACTGTAAGAAGCAGCGGGGTCTGCGCCGGATCCGTCTGGTTCTGATCCTTCTTGAGGTGCTGCTGTTGGGACTGACGGCTGTTTCCGGTGTTTTTGCCTTCCGGAAGAAGCCGGATGTCCCGGAGGACGTCATTCCGGCCTGGACAGCCATGGCGGAAACGGAACCGATGACGGAGGGAGTCCCCACAGAGGCTCAGCCCACAGTCTGGGAGGCTCCTACGGAGGAGCCCACCCAGGCCACGATCGGGGAGGCTCCCACGGAGGAACCCGCCCAGCCCACGGTCTGGGAGACATCGGAAACGGCTCCCCCGCTTACCGAACCTGGCAAAGACGGGATGGAAGCGCATGAGGATTCTCCCCTGCCGGCGGAAACGGAACCTGCCGGGCTCCAGAGCTTGCGGTCTCCAGGCCCCAGGCAGGGGCTTCCCGGGAGAGATGAAGCGCATGGTGAGGACATCCGTCCAAGAGAAGAAACGCTTCCAGGCAGGATGAACCCGGAAGAGAACCCTGCGGAATTCCGTTTCCCGGAGGAGATCATGCCTGCCGACGGGAATACAGAGGAGACGGCGGCTTCCCGGTCTGAGAAGTTAGAAGCCCCGAATCTGCCCTGGAAAGGGATCTTCTTTGCTTCTCTTCTTCTGCTGGCAGGAAATGGCGGGGCAATCCTGCTTCTCACCGATAGAATTCGGAAGTCGGAGGCAGGGCGGCAGACACTTCCGGCACGGGAGACGCTGAAAATGTTTCCGACGACTGCTTTAACCCCGAAAAAATCGCCCTCTGTGGGTACGCTCCACCGTATGGGCGCACGGCAGTACCAGCAGGACAGCATGGGTCACTGCGCCGTCATGGGAGGACAAGGGCTTCTGGCGGTGGTTGCCGATGGCATGGGGGGCCTCTCCAACGGGGAGAAGGTCAGCCAGCAGATCGTTATGGAGGCTTTGGCCATGGGGCAGAAGCTCCGTCCCGGTCAGGAAAACGGCGCGCTGTATCGGATCCTGAGCCAGATAACCCAGGATGTGAACAATGCGCTGGGAGCCGATGGGCTGTACAAGAGCGGCTCCACCATGGTGGCGGTTTTGGTCAGCGGAAATCGGTTCCATTGGATCAGCGTAGGCGACAGCCGGATCTATTTATACCGGGAGGGGTATATCAGCCAGCTGAACCGGGATCATGACCTGCTCCAGGAGTGGATGCCGGAGATTCTGGAAGGCCGCAGGAGTATGGAACAGGCTCTGCGGGATCCCAACGGCAGGAAGGTAACCAGCTTCATCGGTATGGGTCAGCTCAAGTATGTGGACGGAAGCCGCCAAAGCATCGACATCCAGCCGGGAGACCGGATTCTTCTCATGACTGACGGCGTTTATGGCAGCCTGCCGGAGGGACAGATGGCGGAGATTTTAAAAGCCTGTCCCGATGTTCGCCGAGCCGCCCAGGAAATGGATCGCCGGATCCAGCTGCTGCGCAGTCCCGGTCAGGACAATTACACGGCGATGATTCTTGGCTTCTAAGGAGGCTGGGGCGATGGAACAAGGAAAGACCATGGGTGAAGCGCTTCCGGCAGGCACCATTTTGCTGAACCGGTATCGGATCAACGCCCTGCTGGGTCAGGGCGGCTTCGGCATTACCTATGTGGCGGATGACCTTTTGGGTCAGCGGCCTGTGGCACTCAAAGAACTGTTTCCCGCCGGATATGTGTCAAGAAGTTCTGACGGCAGCACCCTTTCCATCCTTCACGGCATGGAGGATGCCGTTGCCCACCTGAAAAAAAGCTTTGAGGATGAGGCAAGGATCCTGATGCTCCTCCAGGGATGCAGCGGAATCATACAGGTAAGCCATCTGTTCAGTGAAAACAATACGGCCTATTATGTCATGGAGCTGCTGGTGGGGCAGGATCTTTCCCATCGCCTGCGCACAGCGGGCGTTATGACATGGCAGCAGTTTTCTCCCATTTTTCATTCTCTCCTGGATGCCCTGGAACAGATCCACAAGGCAGGCCTCATCCATCGGGACGTGACCCCGGATAATATTTTCCTGACCCGGCAGGGAGAGGTGCGGCTGATTGACTTTGGCTCCGTTCGCTCCTACCAGGGCAGCGACCACTTTACCGCTCTGATCAAACACAGCTTTGCCCCCTGGGAGCAGTATCTCACCAAAGGTAACCAGGGCCCATGGACGGATATTTACGCCCTGTGCGTCACGGCATATTATTCTCTCTCCGGCAAATGTCCGCCCAGAGCCACAGAACGCCGGATGGAAGATACTATCATACCGCTGAAAACCCTCTGTCCTGGTCTGCCAGAGCAGATCTGCCGTGTCCTTCACAAGGGTATGGCGGTGATGGCGGAGGATCGATATTCCAGCATTGCCCAGCTTCGAGCCGCTTTGGACGGCCATGCTGCCCCGGTGATGACCAGGCTGGCCTGCCTGAAAGGTGTTATGGCTGGAAAAAGCTGGACCATTCCGCCGGAAACCGCCCTGCGGGTGGGCCGCAGCGGGGACTGTGAGATCCGCTATCCCACAGGCACTGCCGGCGTCAGCCGCCATCACTGCACCTTTTTCCGCTCCCGGGAAGGGACGCTGATGGTGCGCGACGACGGCTCCTCCTGGGGAACCTGTCTTGTGGGGAGGGGCGGAACCATGGCTCTCCCAGCCGGAAGGTGGCATGTTTTGGGAGAGAACCGGGTTTGCTTTGGCGGACAAGAAGAATATGTGGAGGCTGCTTTGTAAGCGGCCTCCGGTCAAATGAGGTTATGTGTATGCAAATCAGATCAGCCGCCTATTCATCCATTGGGAGCCGGCCGGAAAATGAGGACAGCTTTCTGTGCAAGCAGGCCAGCCCAACCCAGCTCTGCGCCGCGGTCTGCGACGGCCTGGGCAGCCACGGCGGCGGTCAGGAAGCCTCCCGAATCGCGGTGGAGCAGCTGAAGGCACTTAGCGGCCTGCCCACTGCCGAACAGATCATGCTCTGGATGGACAGAAGCAACCGGGAAATTCTGAGCCGCCGAAATGGCCCCAGCCATATGAAGACCACGGCGGTGGCCCTGTTTGTGGACGGGGATCAGGCCCTGTGGGCCCACATCGGAGACTCCCGGCTGTATCATTTTCACAACGGCCGTCTGGCCGGATTCACGGAGGATCACAGCGTGTGCTATATGGCCCTTCGGATGGGAGAGATTACCCGCCGGGAGATCCCCACCCATCCGGACAAAAATAAGCTCCTGAGAGCCCTGGGGGACACGGACATCAAGCCGGAGATCCACAAGCCCATCACCCTGGAACCTGGGGAACATGCCTTCCTGCTGTGCAGCGACGGCCTGTGGGAACGGCTTCAGGAGGATGAGATCCTTTTGGATCTGCACAAATCCGCTGAACCGGATCAATGGCTCTACAACCTTCGCTGCCGGGCGGAGCTGCGGAAATACACCGATGTGGACAATAACACCGCAGTGGCGGCATTCGTGAATATATAACCGGCACAACGCAGAAAGAAGGAGTAGTATGAGAAAAATTGCCTGTTTGGGACTATGTCTTCTGCTGGCTGTAACCTTGGCCGTTCCCGCTATGGCCGTATCCTCCGGAAAAATTCTGTATGGCGGATACGATATAACGGGAGACGCCCTAAGCTGCTATGGCACGGCCCTGCCTGCCGGAGGAGAGGTGAGCGTGTCCTGCCGGGGTCAAACCCTGGACAGCAGCCTGTCCACCATCCGGGAAGCACAGGTTCCGATCACCGTCTACTGCCTGGTGGATTCGGCATCCTCCCTTTCAGAGTCCATGATGAAGCAGCAGGAGGATGTGCTTTTGACCATCAGCAGCAGGCTTCACACCGGAGATACCATGGTTCTGGCAACCATTGACGCGGCCTTCTGCGAGAGTGAGCCCCTATTGGAAGTGGACAGACGTAAAAATGCCATCACCTCCATCAGCCGGGGCAACTGGCGCACCGATCTGTACCTGGGGATGGATCAGGCTCTGGATTCCCTGGCCGCCAACACCACGTACCACACCAACCGGGTATTGGTGATCCTTACCGATGGACATGACGACGGCGATGACACCATAAAAGCGGAAGCACTCCAAAAGAAGATCCAGGCGGCTCGGATCCCCGTGTATACGGTTCTGGTGGGCAATCAGAGTGTCAACGCCTCCAGCCGGGAGGTAGAGAGCCTGAAGAGCTTTTCCCAGGAATCCGTAGGCGGATTCCTGTGCAGTCTCCCCACCCAGAAGGATCTGACACCGGCACAGGTGGGCGGGCAAATCTTTGACAGCATCCAGGACAGCTCCGTCATTACTCTGAATACCGGGGATCTGCCGGAAAAGACTGACTTGGAGCTGCTGGTTCGCTGCTATGTTGGAAGCAGCTGCGTTGAGGATACCACACTGATCCGTGCCGTGGATATTCCCGCTCCATCTGTTCCGGAAGAAACAGAACCTACGGAAACGATGCCCCAGGAGGAGACGGAGCCTGAGGGAGAGCCTGAGGGAGAACCTGAGACAGAGTCTGGGCACAACCGGATTCTGATAGGCGGTGTGGCTGCCGGCGTTCTTGTTCTTGCGGCGGCTGCTGGTATCTTACTCTATCTCAGAGAGAAAAAGAAAAAACCGGCAGACGAACCTGTGACCGATGAGGCTCAGGACACCATGCCGGAGCTTTTCTCCGAGCCTACCCACATATCCGTTACCGAAGCCACGGAACCGCTGGAGTCGGTTACAGAACCTGTGAATCCGGCTCCCGCACCGGCGGCCTCCTGGGACTGCCGTGTGACCCTGGTAGCGATTCTTCATCCGGAAGTGCGCTGTGAGCTGTGTTTGACAACAGGGGTGGAGAAGGTTCTCGGCCGGGACAATCGGGCGGACGTTGTGCTGAATGGGCAGGATAAGCAGCTCTCCGGCTGCCATATGGCTCTGCTGTGGGACGGAAAGCACCTTCTGCTCCGGGATCATGGTTCTACCAACGGCACTTCTCTAAACGGTACGCAGTGCAAGGGAAATACCTGGTATCTGCTGTCCAACGGCGATACCATCCGCGCCGGAGCCTGTGAATACCGGGGGAATTATGAAACGGCTTCCGGTCAGGGAATGTGACTGAGACAATAGGGCATCGAAACACTGATAGAAAAGGGGAAAAAATCGCAGAACCTGGAACGAGGCTGGCTTCGTTGCAGGTTCTGCGGTTTTGTTTTTTGGAATGGAATACCCTTGTGCAGAAACCCGGCGTTCTTAGGAAAACGGGCGGGATGTAGGGAATAAGGTGAGGAAGTAGGTGGTGGCGATGCTTGCTGCTTGGCTGATGCTCAGCACCCTGCTGTATGCCCTATATCGAAGCACTGAAAGAGTCCTGTATCTTCTATGAAATCAAGCGGTTTGATATCAAGGGAAATGCGCCTGTTGGACAGATAAGTTTTTTCGATGGGCTGGAAACCCGGCCAAAGCAGATGATTACCGAGACACCTGCAAGAAACGCTCCCTGCTCCTGCGGCAGCGGCAGAAAATACAAGAATAGCTGTGGCAAAAAGTAGCAGAAAACCGAACTTGAAGCATTTTTCTAAATAAGGGATAATGCGCGGGGAAACTTTCTGCAGCGGACAGTTGGGGAGGTTTTATCCACGGATTATAACCGGAGGGTGAAAACCTGCTGGAATGTGGTGCTGATTTTGAAGATGGACAAGACCGGCAGGAAACCGGGGTACTGTCGGGAAAAATTCTGTAAACGTTGTGTGTTGATATTTTATAATTCTTATAGGGATTCGAAGAAGACCATGCAATCGCTCTTTTCTGTCTTACTACATAAACAAAGGTATCATTAAGATAAAATTGCAATCGGGCTATTATACTTTTAATTGACATCTCAAAATAACATGAATATAATATACTTGTTATTTGCAAAAAATGTGATTTATTGTTCGTACCGGGTATTTCCTGTGAATCATATCTTGAGATCCTGTGTAAGAACATCGGATGGAATCACATCCTGTTTTCAAACAGGGAGGTTTATAAAATAAGTCCGTTTTATTGGACATATCTTGTGATATTCTTTGAATAAAGCTTCCGGAAAACAACTGTAAGCGTATTTTGTATGAAAAAGAGATAGGGGACATGCGATATGGAATTGGAGGCAAGGTATTTAGAGAGTATTCCTCAAACGAAGTATTTATCTGCGGAAAACTATATTAGCTATCGGGCCATTATGCGCATTTTCTATCAGGAGCATCAGAAAATGCATTATCAGCTGGACAAACAGACGATCATGGGCGAACTGCGCCAGGATCGTCTGTTTTCTGTTTATACCGAGCAGCAGTTATCACTGGACTTGGATCAGCTGATCAGGTGGAAGAATTTGACTGCCATTCAGGATCCACGCAAAGTCCGGACAGTGGCGGATTTTCAAAATAAGCAGTACCAGTATATGATGTCTCAGGCTGCGTTGGAAATTGAGCGTATGACGATCACCCTGGAAAATCTGTATACGCATACAACGGGGTTGACTTCCAGCTCCTTCCGCCGTATTCAGCGCGCGCTGGATAAAATTGAGAAGCTGGACCAAATGTCCTTGAAAGAGATTGGGGATTGGTGGCAAGATTTGCAGGAAGACTTCTCTAGACTAAGCCAGAGCTACCAGGATTATCTCCGTGAATTTTACGGGCCCAGTGCTGAAAAATATATGAAGTCCGAGGACTTCATCGTGTATAAACGGCGATTGATAACATATCTGGAGGACTTTGTTCAGGACCTTCAAAGCAGCTCCGCACAAATCAGCGCACAGTTGGAGTCCCTCTCTTCAGAAACCACAGAAAAACTTTTGAATCTGGTGCATCAAAGCGAAGTGGATATTCCCAGGCCGCTTTCCGAGAAGACGGACCAGTGGCAGGAGCAGCTGCGCATGAAAAACGAGGGCGTGTGGCAATCTCTGGTCGGCTGGTTCTCTGGAAGCGATTCAACTGCGCGGCAGGTAATGGATGTGACCAACGAGGTGATACGCCGTGTGGTTCAGAATGCCGCTATGCTGGTACAGATGCAGAATATGGGTGTAAGCAATAAGGCGGAACTGCGTCATATCATGAAGCTGTTTTCTGAAACGCCTTCGTTGGATGAGGCGCATAAGCTCTCCGCTTTGGTATTTGGTGCGCAGCAAGCCCGACACTATATTGTCAATTCCGACCGGGATACGGACCGCATCGACAAAAGCTGTTTTCAGGAAGTGCCAATGGCGTATTTGCTACGGCCCCGGGAGCGGACATATCGCCCATCCATAGACCGAAGTGGATTTGCGGACAGAAGTGACGACAAAAAGGAACAGCGCAGGCGAATCCTGGAAGAAGCGCAGCGGCTGCGCACAGAAGTGATGGGGCATATCCGGGATCGGAAGCTGGACTTTGCTCATTTGGAAAAACCGGTAACGCCGGAAGTCAGAACCGTCTTTTTGTCGTGGCTCGCCGTTGCGAATTTAAGCCCCGACAAAAAGGGCTCTACAGAATATGGTCAGCGCTACTGCTTAACCTCCAGAGGCAATGGCACCTGCACCATGGTTTGCACAGATGGGAATTTAACGCTTCCGGACTGCGTGCTGGAATTTGAGGATGATGTCAATGTATGAATTTCGTTTCTTATTAGATCGTTTTTGGATCACGAAAGCAGAAGACAAGGAGCTGTATTATACGCTCAAACGCACACAGCCGGAATACAAGCGATTCCTGAATGAACAGCTTGGGTGGAATCTGATCGTGAATGAAGCTGTGATCAAGCTGGAGAAGGTGCCTCCTAAAGCCATGCCCTGGATGGGAATACAGGAGTTCAGCGATACAATGGACTACTGTCTGCTCTGCGCGTTATTGCTGTACTTATCCGACTTGGATGACGAAGAGCAGTTCCTGCTGTCCTCCCTTACAGAAGCGATTGAGACTTTTACAAAAGATTTGATGCCTGTGGACTGGACAAGATTTACCCATAGAAAGTCCATGGTTCGTGTTTTGCGGTACGCGCAAAGCATCGGACTGATTCTGGTATACGATGGCAGCAGTGAAAGCTTCGGCAGTAATCAGGATCAGGAGGTTCTCTATGAGAATACGGGGCTTTCCCGCCATTTCCCTGTACATTTCGGAAGAGATATTCTGCACTGCATGACAGTATCCGATTTTGAGGCCTTCTCCTGGGAGGGCGAAGACGCGGATCGCGGCCAGAAAAGAACCCATCGCTGCTATCAGCAGCTGACGCTTACACCGGCCATGTACTGGTCAGAGCAAAACCATGCGGATTATGAGTACATAAAAAATCAACGCCAGTGGGTATCGCGATACCTGAATGAAGCCGTCGGCGGCGAATTGCACATTCATAAGAATGGCGCGTTCTTTGTTGCAACGGAAGACAGCCGTTTCGGAATGCTTCATCCCCGGGATACAGCGATTTCGGATGCGGTACTCATGCTGTGCGCACAGTTACGGCAGAAAATCAACGAGGGAATCTATGCGAAGGAAAATGATGACACTGTTTGGTTAAGCCTGTTTGACTTCCGAAAAGAAGTCTTATCCTGCAAAGCCAAATGGGATAGCGCCTGGGGCAAGGGACTCAGAGAAGAGACAGATGACGCCTTTCTGGAAAAAATCACGAAATATATGTTTGATTGGATGCTGCTGGCGCCAATGGATGGAGCAATTCTTCTGTATCCATCCATTGGGAAAATGATTGGCCGTTATCCGGAGGATTATCAGAAAAATATAGAGGAGGGGAATCATGGAACAGTGGAAGATGCATAGGCTGGGCTTTCGCAACTTCTGGCTCTACGACAAAGAAGACTTCGTCGTGGAAGATGGGCACCTGCTGCTTCGGGGCAACAATGCTTCCGGAAAGTCCATTACAACACAGAGCTTTATTCCCTTCATTTTAGACGGGAATCGGAGCCCGGAACGGCTGGACCCCTTTGGTTCCCGGGACCGAAAAATGGACTTTTATCTGTTAGGCGATGGTGAACGGGATGAATCCACAGGGTACCTCTTTCTGGAATTCAAAAAGAAGGATCTGAATGTGTACCTGACCATTGGCATTGGCCTCCGTGCGCAAAAAGGAAAAAGCATGGATTTCTGGGGGTTCTGCCTTTGCGACGGCCGACGGATCAGCCATGACTTTGAGCTTTATGAAAAACTTGGAAAGCAAATGCTCCCGCTCAGCAAACAAAAGCTGAGGAATCTGATCGATGATCGGGACAATTGGGCGGAGAATCCCGGCGCGTATAAAAAGCTGGTAAATGACCGGCTGTATCAGTTTCAGGATATTCGTCAATTCGATCAAATGGTTCAGCTGCTGATCAAAGTACGCGCTCCGAAGCTGTCCAAAGATTTTCGCCCCACAGCGGTGAAGGAAATCTTGACAGACTCCTTACAGGTGTTGTCTGACGATGACCTTTCCGCCATGGTCAGCACCATGGAGCGAATGGACGAGTTGACGGATACGCTACAGGGATATAAAGAAGCGCTGAAATCTGCGTCGATTATCCGTACCGAATATACCCGATACAACCAATTTGTCCTGGGAAGGAAAGGAAAAGCCTACAGCGATGCCTGCGAGAAAACCCAGCGTCAGCGCAACGCATTGCGAGATCAGCAGGAAAGACTGGATCATCTTTCTTCCGAGCTGCAGCGACAAACCCAACGTCAAAACGATGCGCGTTCCATGCTTGTTCAGTTCCAAGAACAACGAAACGCCATGGGAGATGGTGATCTCATGCAGCAGCAGAGGAAGCTGGAAGAGGAACGGGAGAATGCGCAAAGGCAGGAATCTCTGCTGGATGTAGGGATTCGGCAGCTGGAAAGTCTGGAGAATACCATTGCCCGGAAGGAGTGCCAGTTCCGGGAGCTAATGCAAACGCTTCAAGAATATGAACGGGAAATCCAAAGCAAGCTGCGCCGGCTGGATGGCATCAATCAGATACTGCTTATGGGGGAGGAACACCGGGCGTTTGTCAAATCCCCTGAGAATGACCAGACACTTCGGGCCGCACTTAGCACCCGCAAAAGAATGCTTGCGCAAGGCCTGGATGCCATTCGGAAGGTAATTCAGGCGCAGGACAATTATGACCAGGCAGCCCAGGCACTGGATCAGGCGAAAACCTGGCAGGAAAGAGCGGACGCAGCAGTTCGGAATGCCCAGGTACAGGAACAGGAAGAACGGGATCGCATGATCGAAAATTTCGTTCGCTGGCAGCAGGCGTGCAGGGAACTGCTGCTCCCGGAAGAGGAGCTGCGCTTTGTCCGGCAGGCGTTGGCACGCTACCGGGCCCCGTCTGACTGGACAGTGATACAAAATCGACTGAATGAGCGGTATCAGGCGCATTCTTTGAATTTGAACACGGAAAAGCTGCAAATTGATGCACAGCTGGAGCGCCTGTGCGCCGATGCCCAGGAAAAACAGAAGAAGCTGGATGATGTTCGCAGCCGCCCCGACCCCGTTCCACCCAGACGTGAGCAGACGAATGCTATGCGCATTCAGCTTGTTATGAACGGGATACCCCATGCGGCATTTTACGAGGCGGTGGATTTCTCCGCTGATTTATCTACCCAGGATCAGGATCGGCTGGAAGCACAATTGATGGATGCCGGGCTGCTGGATGCGCTGATCGTTTCTTCCGAATATCACCAGCAAATTCAGGAGCTCCTAGAGGATTATCCAGACCGCTTTTTGATTCCCGGAGAGCCAGCAGCGGATCCGATTACATCCCTAGTTCCGGATCCGGCGTCACCGTTTTCCACTCTGGCAGCTGCTTGCCTGAGCTGCATTTCCCAATCTGACATAAATGCCGCCACTGCCGTTCTGCCGAATGGACGTTTTCGCAATGGTATTGTACAGGGCAGGTCCCATGGATATGATCCTGCCGGGTATATCGGCGCTGCGGCGCGCCGGGCAAACCGGGAACGGCAGATTGCGCAATTGCAGGAGCAGCTTCATCAACTGGAAGAGCAGATTCAGCAGACACAGCAGCAAAATAACCTTTTGATGCTTCGTGCGGAAAGACTGCAGTCTGAATGGACGCTGCTGCCTAATTCTGCGGATCTGGACTGCGCAATCGAAACCCTTGCGGATGCCCAGCGTTTGCTGGATGCAGCGGCTGCCGAAACGCAAAGACGGAAGGAATCCGAGCAGCAGGCCAGGAGAACTCTCGGCATTCTGGATAACCAATGTCGGGACTGCTGCTGCAGTCTCCCTTATGCGCGCAGGGAGGATGCTTATGAAGAAGCCCAGGACGCAGCCCAGGAATATGGTGATCAACTCAGTGAGATCAACAGCAGTCTCGTGCAGCTGCAAGTCTCCCAGCAGCGTTATGACGACATCGAGGCGGATCTTGCCACAGAATATGACCGCAGTTCTGAGCAAAAGAAGGTAAACGCTGCCAGCGAATGGAATCTGAAGAAAACTCAGGCCGTGATCCAGGAAATCGAAGCCTTCCTTGCCCGTCCGGAAAATGTGGATCGTGCCCGGCGAATACAGGAACTGGACGATCTTATCCAAAGAGAGGATCAGGCAGAACGGGATGCGGAAAAGCAGTGCATCACATTGACTGTGGAAGTAAATGCGGTAAAGGCGGATATCCAGCGTCACAATGCGGTTTTGACAGAGTGCACGCTGGCTGAGATGGCATTGGAAAACTATTTCAAAGAGGATCTGCAGCTTGGCCTTGTGGAGAAAGCTTCCCCCATCGATCAAACGGATATTCCCAATCTGGCACGCCAGGCAAGCAGCCTGATTAGTTCCGCGGATCGTGAGCGCACCCTGGAGCAGGTGGGGGAAGCGCTGCGAAAAAACTACCAGTCTCATAACAATGAACTGCTGAAATATCAGCCAAGGCTGGAACTGGTCTTCGCACCCCCTGAAAGCCTGGGTATGCTGCGTCAGCGATTTACCATTACGCTGCAAAAAGACGGCCGGGAAATGAGCTTGTATCAATTCATTGCCTCTTTGCAGGAGGATATTGTCCTGACCGAAAGTGTTCTGGAGGAAAATGACAAAAAACTCTTTGAAGATATCCTCCTGGAGACCATCAGCCATAAGCTTCGCAGGCGGATCAACGAAAGTCAAAAATGGTGCGAGGATATGACTGTGCTGATGCGCACGTTGAATACTTCTATGGGCTTGCGTTTTTCGCTTGATTGGAAGCCCAAGAAGGCCGAGACAACAGAAGAATTGGATACGGCCCAGTTGGTTTCTTTGCTCAACAAGGATCGTATGCTGCTTACGAAGCAGGACAGCGAAATGGTTTCCGGACATTTTCGTGCCAAGGTGCGTTCTGCACGGCAAGCTGCCATCGAGCAGCAGATGCCAGCAAATTATGCGGATCTGATCCGAACAGTTCTGGATTACAGAACGTGGTATGAGTTCCACTTATACTACCAGCGGGAAGGCGAGATAAAAAAAGAACTGACAAACCGCGTATTCAGTACATTCAGCGGCGGCGAAAAGGCCATGGCCATGTATGTTCCCTTATTTGCTTCCGTGTCCGCGCAATACAAGAAAGCCGGCGAAAATTGCCCGAAGCTTCTGGCGTTGGACGAAGCTTTCGCGGGTGTGGATGATCGGAATATTGGCGCCATGTTCGAATTGGTGGGGATGCTGGATTTCGACTATATCATGAATTCACAGGCGCTTTGGGGATGCTATTCCAGCGTAAAGAGCCTAAACATTGTGGAACTTCACAGGCCTGGCAACGCTTCGATTGTTACGCTGCTGCGCTATTTTTGGAATGGTTCTATTAGGGTATTGCGGGAGGAAGCGGATGACTGACAGGGCAAAAGAATGTGCTGAATATTTTCGGCAAGTCCCCGGATTTCAGCGGGTGATGGAGCAGCTTCTGATACGATATCGGCGCAATGGTCATGCAGCCGGCATGATTCGCTTAGGCAGTGCTTCCGAGCAAGAACGCGATGCGTTATGCGGCTTGTTTGGAAAGCCTTTCTTGGGGGAAGTAACATTTAAAGTTCAGGATTTTCATGCGGCCTTGCAGTCTTCGCGGTTTGAAGGCGTCGATCTGAAAGAAGTTCTGGAAGCCTATTTTCATACATCCATACAAACAAACAGAGAGCGCAAGGACAAAAAGGAACAACAATTCGAGCAGCTGCTGGAATCCGCATATAAAGTTGCCCGAAGCGACACCTGTAAACAGTGGCTGGGGGAACTGGAAGCCAAACGCAGGGATAGGGGCTATCCACTTCTGATCAAAGAAATGTCAAAGGATTTTGGATCCACAGCAATTAGTTTGAACAAAGCAATCTGGGCGATGGATACGCTGGAAAATCATTGGGGTGGTATGCTCCGGCTTGCGGTTTTCAGTGCAATGGCAACGACAGATCCCCATGCGCTGGATAGTGATACACTTTGCGGTCAGCTATTTTTACATCTTCTCTCTATGAAGCGGAACCATCCATACCCTGCCGGGGCAGAGGAACGGGATGAGGTGTACTTTGAAAACGGGATTCTATGTGACAGCATATCAAGTACAGTAACGCAGGTAGGACTTATCCTGTCAGAACAGCAAGTGGAGCATCCCGCCTTCCAGGCGTTCCGCCAAAGGAAGGAATGCTGCACGCTGTCTCTGGCCAATCTAAACGTTGTCTCTTCCGTAGCAAGCCCTTCTGGAAAAGCCTATTTGGTCGAGAACCAAATGCTGTTTTCCCAGCTGTGCGATCAAGCAAGAAATTTCCATTCTCCGTTAATATGCACGTCAGGTCAGCTTCAAGTGGCGGTATTGCGATTGCTGGACATGCTGGCTGCATCCGGAACAACTTTGTATTATGCCGGGGATTTTGATGGAGGAGGCATCTCGATTGCTGCAAGACTTCTGACCCGCTATCCAGCCAATCTGCAACTGTGGCATATGACTGCGGAAGATTACGAGGTCTGTAAATCAGAAGTCAGTTTAAGCGAGAACAGCCGGAATTTACTGAAAACGGCAAATGGAACGATTCTGGAATCTATTGCGGGTACAGTGCAAAGAAATGGGTATGCGGGCTATCAGGAGTTGCTGCTGGATAGGCTCTTACCTGACTTGATTGCAACGACATCCGCATCGCCGGAATTGGTATTCGCTTAGTTATTGGGGCAGGTGATTGACGATCACATTTAATTAATATTGAGTGTGGTGCGATATATTCGACATTGGCCAGGTATTTCGATATAATGACAGTACAAAAGTAAAGGAGGACGAATTATGAATATCCAATACATCCGTTTGGATGATTACCTCATTCCAGATCTGGAACTGCCACAATAATCCCGCTCTATGGCGGTGGGGACGAATGTGGCTGGTACACGCAATGCGGTGGGATTCATAATATTATTTGCGCTGCTCCAA
>CAYMWT010000022.1:0-16587 GCA_964394055.1 uncultured Oscillospiraceae bacterium | reverse complement strand
CTTTCCGTCAGGATCTGAGTCTTCTCGCTCATTTTGTTTGCCATAACGCAAACCCTCCACAAAATAAGATAAAAAAGTATCGCATTGCAAACCGTCCAGGTGCAATGCGACATTTTGTCCCATATGTGCATCTTTCCCTCCGACGGTACTAACCGTATCAGGTTCACGGGTCAGGACTGCTTCAGTCCAATCTCAGCCGGATGCATCCGGCCCCCCGAAGACGTATTGAAACGCGATCTGAAATCATTATAGCGAAGGGTGAGACGATTGTCAAGAAGGGGAAACCCTAAGAATTTGGTAAAAAGGCAGATTTTTTCGAAGAACCTCAGGCAATTCCCAAGGGAAATATGGTCAGACTGACAAAATGCTGAAAAGAGGAATAAAAAAGCTTGCGCTTTTGTGAAGTGTGTGATACGATATGGTCATAAAGTTAAAGCGTATTAATTATTGAAAGAGAGACGTTATGGGAGATCAGAAAAAGGTCAGCATGGAGGACGTGGCAAAATACTGCGGCCTTTCCACGGTAACGATTTCGCGGGTGCTGAACAACGCCCCAACTGTCCGGGAATACAACCGGAAAAAGGTGCTTGACGCCATCCGGGAGCTGAATTATGTGCCGGATGCCGCCGCCAGGACCCTGGCAAGAGGAACCACTGGAATCATCGGCATGATCGCTCCGGAGCTTCAGGACCCCTTTTTCAGCCAGATCATTCAGGAGGTCAACAGCAGCCTGATCCGGCACAATGTGTTTTTGGCCATTTCCGTAACAGCCAACAAGGGCTGTGACTATATTTTGCAACAGCAGCGTGTGGACGGCATGATCGTCCTGGCCCCCGGTATGGAGGAAGCCTTTGTGGCCAAGCTGCGCAGCCGGAAGGTGCCTTTCGTGGTGCTGGACAGCCACCGCAGAGAGCAGGACTACAGCTGTATTCTGGTGGATAACTTCGACGGCGGCTACCAGGCGGGACAGCATTTCCTGAATCTGGGCCATGAGAAGATCGGCTTTATCGGCGGCCCCCTGGCCATGCTCAACAGTGCGGAGCGGGAACAGGGAATTAAGGCGGCTTTGGCGGAACGGGGCTTATCCCTCTACTGCTCGGAGCGGGGAGAATTTTCCTTCCGGGATGGCTACCGGATCATGAATCAATGGGTAGAAAATGGCCGGATGCCCACCGCCGTGTTCGCGGCGGACTGCAACCTGGCTCTGGGCGCCATTACGGCGCTGAAGGAGCGGGGAATTTCCGTACCCAATCAGGTTTCGGTATGCGGCTTTGACGACGAACCTATGGGCAGAGAATATGTACCGGCCCTGACCACAGTGGCCCAGCCTACGGCGAAGATGGCCGAATGCGCCATCGAACAGCTGTTTATATGGATGCGGGGCGAACGACCCAGTCAGCTGGTGTACCAGCTGAAGCCGGAGCTGATCGTCCGGGATTCTACAGCCATTCGAAAAAAATAAATAGCTTTGGCTATTTATTTTTTACAGGAAAAGTTAATGCGCTATAACTTTTAGAGAAACAAGAAAGGGGACAGGAACGTGGAAAAGCGTGGATTGAAAATCGCCATCATCGGATCGGGGAGCACCTACACGCCGGAGCTGATCGATGGGTTTATCCGGCTGAAAGAGGAGCTGCCCATTGATGAATTGGCGCTGATGGACATTGACGAGCGAAAAAGAACCATTGTAGGCGGCCTGTGCGTGCGGATGCTGAAGGAAGAGAAAATGTCCTGCCGGGTGATCCTGACCGAGGATCTGGACGAGGCGGTGGCGGGAGCGGATTTCGTGGTGACCCAGATCCGGGTGGGAAAGCTGCCCGCCAGAATTTCCGATGAGAAGATCCCCATGAAATACGGCCTTCTGGGCCAGGAAACCACGGGAATCGGCGGTTTTATGAAGGCCCAGAGAACCATTCCTGTGATGTGTCACATTGCCGACCGGATTCAGGCCTTGGCGCCGAAGGCGTATCTGATCAACTTTACCAATCCCTCGGGGATCATCACAGAGGCAGTGATGAAGCACGGCTTTGACCGGATCATTGGCCTGTGCAATGTGCCCATCAACATGCGCAGCAGCATTGAAGAGCAGCTTCAGATGGGGCCGCTTACCCTGGACTATGTGGGGCTGAACCACCTGAGCTGGGTTTGCCGTGTGGAAAAGGATGGGGAGGATATTACCCAGGAGGTGATCCGCCGGGGAATCAAAAGCGAACGAATGAAGAATATTCCGCCTTCCCAGCTGGACTTCCAGGTGACCAAGGTGGTGGGCGCGGTGTATTCCCCCTATCTGGAGTATTTCTATGACCGGGGAAGCAAGATCCGTCATAACGCGGAGGCGGATCAGTGCCGGGGAGAAACCTGCATGGAGATCGAGGAGAACCTGCTGAAGCTGTACGCCCTGGAGACCCTGTGCTGCAAGCCGGATCTGCTGGAAAAGCGGGGCGGCCACCGGTATTCCGAGGCGGCGGTGAATCTGATCCGGGATCTGTACCAGAACAGCGGCAGAGTTCATGTTGTCAATGTGAAAAACCAGGGAACCCTGCCCTTCCTCCAGGAAGACGACGTGGTGGAGATCGGATGCCGGATCGATGGGGAGGGGGCCCATCCCGTGCCCATTCATCCTGTGGAAAACACCCATATCCGCACCATGATGCAGGTTGTCAAGGAGTACGAGCGGCAGACGGTGGAGGCGGGGCTTCACGGTGACCGGACAGCGGCCATGAGAGCCATGCTGGTTCACCCTCTGATGGGTGACTTCGCCGTGTCAAAGCAGTGTCTTGAGGAGATGCTCCTGGCAAACAAGGACTATCTTCCCCAATATGACCATGGGGAGGAGGGATAACATGGCCCGAAAAAGGCTTAGCAGGGACGACGCGGAATTAACCGTATTGGCAGTCCCGACGCTGATCTGGTTCCTGCTGTTCTGCTTCCTGCCCATGCTGGGCGTGCTGATCGCCTTCAAGGACTTCCGGATTTCCGGCGGAGGCTTCATTGACAGCTTCCTGAAAAGTCCCTGGGTGGGATTTGAGAACTTCCGGTTCCTGTTTTCCACGGGAGAGGCCCTGGCCATTACCAGAAATACCATTTTGTATAACCTGGTGATCCTGGTGCTGGATGTGGCGGTTCCCGTGTCCTTCGCCCTGATGCTCCATGAGCTTCGGAACCAAAAGGCGGCAAAGGTATATCAGACCATTCTGTTCCTGCCTTATTTCCTTTCCTGGGTAGTGGTCAGCAGCTTCCTGTACGCCTTTTTAAGCCCGGATAAGGGCATCGTCAATCACTTTCTGGCGGACGCGGGAAAATCTACCGTCAGCTGGTATACGGAGACAAAGCCATGGCCCTTCCTGCTGGTATTCATCCGGGTGTGGAAGGAAATGGGTTACGGTACAGTGATTTATCTGGCAAGCCTTACCGGCATCGATGGAACCTACTATGAGGCAGCGATTCTGGATGGCGCCAACAAGCGGCAGCAGATCCTGCATATCACCCTGCCCCTGCTCAAGCCCATTGTGGTGGTCATGATGATCATGGCCATGGGCAAGATTTTCAACGCCTCCTTTGGCCTGTTCTATCAGATTCCCCGGGACTCCGGTGCCCTGTACAGCGTGACCAACGTGATTGATACCTATGTCTACCGGGCAATGACAGGCATGGGAGAGATCGGCATGAGCGCGGCGGCGGCCCTGTTCCAGTCGGTGATGGGCATGCTGATGCTGCTTGGCTCCAACTGGATCGTCAGCCGGATCGACAACGAGAACGCGCTGTTTTAGGAGGCCTTATGAAGCAAGGAGAATTCAACAAAATCAAAAAAGGAACAAACTGTGTGTTTCATATTCTGTTTCTTCTGGTAGCGGTTTTGTGCCTGACGCCGCTGGTGTTTGTGCTCATTATCTCCTTCAGCGAGGAGCATTCCGTTATGGTAAACGGATACAGCTTTCATCCGGAGGCCTGGTCAACGGCTGCCTACCAATTTGTGTTTCAAAGCGGAGGACAGGTTATGAACGCCCTGCGGGTATCCGTCACAGTCACTGTCCTGGGCGTGATCGTGGGTATGTGCCTGACATGCAGCTACGCCTATGTGCTCAGCCGCAGACAATTCCGGTACCGAAAGCTGTTTACCAAGATCCTGGTCGTTACCATGTTTTTCAACGGCGGCCTGGTGGCCACCTATCTGGTGGTGGCAAACTTCCTGCATTTGAAGAACAACATTCTGGCCCTGATCCTGCCCATTGCCGTGACACCGTTTAATATCATGGTCATGCGCACCTTCTTCACGGTCAGTGTACCGGAGGCGCTGGTGGAGTCAGCCAGAATCGACGGCGCTTCCCAATTCCAGGCCTTTACCCGAATCGTCCTGCCCATTTCCAAGCCGGGACTTGCCACCATCGCTCTGTTTCTGACGCTGGAATACTGGAACGACTGGAAAAACGCCCTGCTGTACATCGACACCAAGGAGTTATATCCCCTGCAATACCTGCTGATGAAAATTGAGCGAAACATAGAGTTTATCGCCCAGAACGGCGGAAGAGGAAATATGGGACTGGATTCCGTATTGTCCCGGCTGCCCAGTGAAACGGCAAAAATGGCTGTAGTGGTCATTGCCATTATCCCAATCGCCTGTGCCTATCCGTTTTTCCAGCGCTTCTTTGTAGCTGGTCTGACCATAGGCTCAGTAAAAGAGTAAGCACTTTAAAAAATATAAGGAGGGCAATTAAATGAAAAGAAGGATTATCAGTGTACTGCTGCTCGTCGCCATGCTGGCAGCGGCCCTGGCTGGGTGCGCAAGTCCCCAGGCAGCCAAGGAGGAGAATGTCACCCTGCTGTGGTATACGGAGGGCGAGCAGCCTGACGATTTGCAGCTGGTGCTGGACAAGGTCAACCCCATTCTGAAAGAAAAAATCGGCGCAACCATCGACATCCGCTTTATTTCCAATGCGGACTATGACGAAAAGATGACCTCCGTCATCAACTCCGGCGAGGCCTTCGATATCTGCTTCACCTGTGACTGGACCAACAGCTACGCCATCAACGCGAGAAAGGGCGCTTTTATGGATCTGACGCCCTACCTGGAAGGGGACAACAAGGCGCTGAAGGAGGCTGTGGATCAGCGCTTCTGGGACGGCGTTTCCATTGACGGCAAGATCTACGGCGTACCCGCTAACAAGGAGCTGCCCTATGCGCCGGTTTGGGCCTTTACGAAGGAACTGGTGGACAAATACAATCTGGATATCAGCAGTGTCACGGATCTGGCCTCCCTGGAGCCTCTGCTGGCGGTGATCAAGGAGAACGAGCCGGAAATCATCCCGCTGCCTCTGCGTGCCAGCGACATTCCCGGTATCATCGATAAGTACGACGTTCTGGCGGCCAGAGAGATGCCCGCCTATGTGCGCTACGACGACGAGACCAGAACGGTTGTCAATCCCTTCGAGCAGGAGGATGTGCTGGCCGGTCTGCACACCATCCGGGATTATTATGAAAAGGGTTATGTAAACCAGGACGCTGCCACCAACAAGCAGAAGCTGAAGAATCGTCTGATCTACTGTGGCTGGTACAGCCCCGGCGCGGAGGAGATCTGGGGCAATCAGGCTGGCTACGAGATCGTCTGTCAGCCCCGGTATGATAACTACTACTCCACAAGCTCCTGCATCGGTTCTCTTCAGGCGGTTTCCGCCAACAGCAAGCATCCTGACAAGGCAGTGAAGTTCCTGGAGCTGCTGAACACGGATCCGGAGGTCAAGAACCTGCTGACCTACGGCGTTGAGGGGGTTCACTACGAGAAGACCGGGGATAATTCCATTGCGCTGCTTGAGGATGCCAGCCGGTATGCTACCGATTACTATACCCTGGGCAACCACTTCATTATGTACACCGTGGATCCCCAGGCAAAGGATCTGTGGGAGCAGTATCAGACCTTCAATGATGAGGCCAAGCCCTCTGTGATGGTAGGCTTCAGCTTCAGCAATGAGAAGGTAAAGACGGAGTACGCTTCCGTCATGAGTGTCACCGCCCAGTATCTGCCCCAGCTGTTCACCGGTTCTGCCGCGGATGTGGATCAGACGGTAGCCGAGATGAACGAGAAGCTGTATGCCGCCGGCTTGCAGACCATCATTGATGAAATGCAGAGCCAGGTCAACGAATGGGCTAAGAACCAGTAATCCAGCCTGAATAGTGCCGCCTCCCGGAAGCTCTGGGAGGCGGCAGTTTCTTTGGCGTGACAACCTGCACTTGGCTTTTCCCGGCATCTGTGGTATGATGATTCAAAAAATTTTTTTGCCAAAGGGAAACCTTTTCAGGGAATCTTCGTGTATACAGGTGAAAAGACCTACACGAAAGGAAGAGATCAGCCATGGAAGACAGCCGGATCATCGATCTGTACTTTGCCCGGTCAGAGACGGCCATTGTGGAAACCGATCGGAAATATGGCGGCTATTGCTATAAAATCGCCTACAGCATTCTGGAAAGCCGGGAGGATTCGGAGGAAAGCGTCAACGACACCTACCTCTCCGCCTGGAGGGCCATGCCCCCCAGAAGACCTGCCGTACTCTCTACATTTTTAGGCAGGCTCACCCGGAACATATCCATAGACCGGTGGCGGAAGGGAAGCGCCCAAAAGCGGGGCGGCGGAGAATTGACCCTTGCGCTGGAGGAGCTGGGGGAGTGCGTCTCCGGGGAGAAAAGCGTGGAGGACACCCTGATCCTCAAGGAGGTCATGGCCAGTCTCAACGGCTTTCTCAAGGCACTGCCGGAGGAGGAGCGAATGGTCTTCCTGTGCCGGTACTGGTATGTCAATTCCCTGGAGGAGATTGCGGGCAAGACCGGCTTCTCCCTGGGAAAGATCAAGTCCATGCTCCACCGGACACGAAATAAGCTGGCAAAGCACCTGGAAAAGGAGGGACTGCGATGACAAGTCTGGAACTGTTTCGGGCGATGGGCGGCGTCAGTACAGAGAATCTCGCCCAGGCGGATGCGCTTCAAAGAATGGAGCAAAGACCTGTCCGGCGGAGGCACTCCGTAAAACAGGCTGCCCTGATTGCGGCGGTGATCGCTCTGCTATTGCTGCTGGTGGGCTGCGCGGCGGTGTATGTGCTCCATTTGCAGGATCTGAAGGTGGGAGATTTCCGCCTGTCACAAAATCCCGCCTATGACGCGGACGGAAATCGGATTCCCGTGCCAACCCATCCCCTGCATATTGAATTTTCCCTTCAGGGCAATCCGGAGGCCCTGGCAGAATGGGAGCAATTCAAAGAGGAATATGACCCGGACCTGGAGATCGCCATTGCCTATGACAACGGCCAGGGGGACACCGGCATTCCTGACAACTATTATTACCCCTATGGCTGCTACAGCTGGGAAATGGTGGAGAAGCTGGATGAGATCATCGGGAAATACAACCTGAAGCTTCTGTCTGAGGAGGTTATCTGCAATTACGGAGAGGCCGATGTGCTCTTTGGCGCTCTGGGTATCGACTCTGTGTTTGCGGGAGAAGCGGAATATGGAAACAGCTATTTCTATCCCGAAGGTGCTTTCCACCTGGATATGACCATTGACGAAACCTATGCCGCTTATCATTATTCTCCCACAGGATATTTTGACCTGAAGGGGTTTGTACTATCGGAAACAGAGCTGGAGAATTCCACCCAGTGGAACTACACAAGGAAGGATGGACAATCTGTTCTTCTGGTTTCCACACCGGAAAAGGCGCTGATCCTTGCAGACATGCCCCAGGCCTTTATCAGCGTGGAGTTTTCCCTGTGGACTGGCAATCGGGGACAGATGACGAAAGACGAGCTGGAAGCGTTTGCGGAGGGCTTCGACCTGGATCCTCAGCCCCAGGCTGTAGACATAACAAAGGTGGAGACACTCCGGGCAGAGGTCAAAGCCGCTTCCGATGCCCGTCGGGCGGAAAAGAATCGACAGCTTTACACCCAGGGCTATGAAAGCTATGTGGCGCAAATGCTGGAGAGCGCAAGGGATCAGCAGGATCAGGACGGCATGTTTTACGCATTGTATGACCTCAACGGAGACGGAACTCCCGAGCTGCTGCCCGGAGGCAAGCGTCACGTCATGGAAATTCTCTCTCTCAGGGATGGGGAATCCTATCAATACGCGGACTTTGCCAAGCTGAACATGTTTGGCATCTGGAAGCTGACGGTTTGCCAGAATAATGTTATGGCCCTATACGATCTTTTATCGGAACGCCAATGGTTCTATCTCCGTGCCGGGGATGATGGGGTAAGCTATCTGGAAGGATTGGGCAAAAACCCGGAAACCGGGGAATGGTACTCCCTTCCGGAGCCTCCCCCTGCCAGTCCCCAGCAGCCTGTGAAGGTCGCCATTACCCCGGAGCAGGCCCAGGCCATCCAGGCTTCCTATGTTCCCCTGGAGGAGCAGCCTGAGCGGCAGCAGATGAAGCGGTATGGGGAACCGGTGGAGCACGTCACCTGGTCGGATCCCTATTCCCAGTTCATCTGGGAAATTTCAAATCAATATGTGGATGGAAAGAATTTAACCTATGCTCTGATGGATCTCAACGGAGACGGAGTGGAGGAGCTGATTACCACAGATTTTAGCACGCCTCCCAGGCTTGAAATTCGCACCATCGTAAATGGGGAGCTGGTGGTAGCTTCTGACACCTCCTTCAGCGGCATTTGTGAAAACGGCATTCTCATGGACTGTGACGATGACGGAACCTACTACGGCTTTTACCGGATGGAGGGCACAGAAATGGTGATGATCGAGCGGTTCTTCCAGGAGCCTGTGGATTTGTACTGGGGTCGGGCCGTTCCTGGAATGGATCCCTCCCAGGGCCAGGCCTACTCTGAGGCGGACGCCATGAAGCTGATCCAGGCCTATAAGCCCATTGACCTGCCTATGAAGCCCTTCTCCGAATATCCCCTGCACTAAACAAAATGGAGGCTGCCTCTTGTGAGACAGCCTCCATATGTTTGCCTTTATGCCATATTCAGGTTCAGTTCCTTACCGCCCAGGATGTGGAAGTGGAGATGGTTCACAGTCTGCCCGGCGTCCGGGCCGCAGTTGCTCACCACCCGGTAGCCGTTCATTAATCCTTCCGCCCTGGCGATCTGGGGAATCACCGTGAAGATGTGAGCGACCACATCGCTGTTCTCCGCCGTGACCCCGTCGCAGCTGGGAATGTGAACCTTGGGAATCACCAGAATGTGGGTGGGCGCCTGGGGGTTGATGTCCCGGAAGGCCAGGATCTTCTCGTCCTCGTAAACCTTGGTGGAGGGAATCTCCCCGGCGATGATTTTACAGAATAAGCAGTCCATAATGGTTACCTCCTAAAATGTTATATTCCAAAAACGTGAACGCCGGTCATGGTGACCACACCCATGATGATCCCGGCCAGCAGCACACCCAGGCACACCGCGATGGTGGTGGACTTGATGCCCATATCCAGGAAGGAAGCTGCCAGGGTTCCCGTCCAGGCCCCGGTGCCGGGAATGGGGATCCCCACAAACAGCAGCAGAGCAAGAAACAGGCCGCCCCGTCCGGTTCGCTTCACCAGCCTGGCACCGCCGTGCTCCCCCTTCTGGTAGCAGTAGGTAAAGAATTTGCCGATGTATTTTTTACCGCAGCCCCAGATCAGCACCTTCCGGGCAAAGAGGTAGATAACCGGCACCGGGAGCATATTGCCGATGGTACAGACGATCAGGGTGACGGGGTAGCTTAGGCCCATGAGCACACCGTAGGGAACAGCGCCCCGCAGCTCGATCAGGGGCACCATGGAAATGAAAAAGCAGGAAAGGTATTTTCGAAGCATGTGATTCTCCTCATTTTTTCGAAGGCTATTTTCCATATCATACCATAGCATCCCCTGTTTTGCAACGAAAAAACCCGGATTCTTTCTTAAGAGAAACTGAAGATTTCAGAAAGACAGGCTTTTATGTGAACCGGCCTTTAAATTTTCTTGAATTTCCGCCGGAAAGGCTGGAAGTTTCCGCCCGGGTATGGTATAATGCCTCTAACTATAAACTGCGGGAGTGTGCCCTGGGACACACTCCCTATGGGAGAGAAACGTATGCTGGAATTACTGGCCCCTGCCGGTTCCATGGAGGCCCTTCGGGCGGCGGTGCAGAACGGCGCCAACGCTGTTTACCTGGGCTGCGGAAGCTTTAACGCACGGCAAAGCGCAAAAAACTTCACACCCCAAACCCTGGCGGAGGCGATCAAATACTGCCACATCCGTGGGGTTCAGGTTCATCTGACGGTGAACACCCTGGTCTCCGACAAGGAGATGAAGGAGCTGGAGGAGCTGATCCACCACGCGGCGGTGAACAATGTGGACGCCTTTATCGTCCAGGATCTGGGCGTGGTGCAGCTGTGCCGCCAGATGGCTCCTCATATCCCCATCCACGGCTCCACCCAGATGACCGTCCATTCCCTGGATGGAGTGCGGCTGTGCGCTGCCATGGGTATGAAGCGGGTGGTGCTGAGCCGGGAGCTGAGCCGGGCGGAGATTCGTCACATCTGCGCAAATTCCCCCATTGAGATTGAGATTTTCGGCCACGGCGCCCTGTGTATGTGCTATTCCGGCCAGTGCTATATGTCTTCCGTTATTGGCAGCCGCTCGGGCAACCGGGGCCGGTGTGCCCAGCCCTGCCGCCAAAGCTATGGCTATGGCCGTTGGGAGGAGAAATACCCTCTGAGCCTGAAGGATAACTGCCTGGTGAACTATCTCCAGGAGCTTCAGGAGATGGGCGTGACCTCCCTGAAGCTGGAAGGCCGGATGAAGCGGCCGGAATATGTGGCGGCGGTCACCTCGGTTTACCGGAAGGCTCTGGATGAGGGCGTGGTGACAAAGGACATGATGGACACCCTCTATGACGCCTTTAACCGCCAGGGCTTCACCGACGGCTACTACCAGGGCAGAATCGACAAAAACATGTTCGGCGTCCGGGAGGAAGGGCAGGAGGACACCTCCTGGCTTCAGGAGGCCCGGCGTACCTATGAAACGGGAGAGACACCCCGGGTGGATCTCCGGTTCCGGGCAGTGGTGACGGTGGACGGAAGCGCTCTGACGGTGATGGATCCGGAGGGCCGAACCTGCCAGGTCACCGGCCCCATGCCCGAGCGGGCCAGAACCTACGCCCTGACCGGCGAGGCCCTGGCTCAGCGAATTTCCAAAACCGGCGGTACCCCCTATCGATGTGTGGAGGTTCGCACCCGGGTGGATCCCGGACTGATCCTGCCTGCCGCCGCCATCAACGCCATGCGCCGGGACGTGCTGAATCAGCTCACCGCCCTGCGGGCTCGTCGGGAGGATAACCCGGTGATGAAGCCAAAGCCTCTGACGGTAGTGAAGGGCCCCACGAGCCTCCCCGGTCTGACCGTTCAGGTCACCGCCCGGGAGCAGCTGACCCCCTTCCTGCTGAACTCCGAAACCGCCATGCTCTATGTGCCCCTGCACATTCTCATGGAGGATCGGGCGGTGACAGAGCGTCTGGTAAAGCGGGGACGGCTGGCAGTGGCCCTGCCCAGAATCGTCCACGACGGGGAACTGCCCCGTATCAAGGCGGCCCTTACCGCCCTGGCAGCCCTGGGCGTCCGGGATGCCCTGGTGGGCAATCTGGGCCTCCTGGCCTGTGCCCGGGAGGCGGGAATGCGGATCCATGGGGACTTTGGCCTGAACATCTTCAATTCCGTTTCCATGAATGTCATGCGCTCTCTGGAAGCGACCTCCGCCACCGTCAGCTTTGAGGCGACCCTGCCCCAGATCCGGGACATGAGCAAGGCGGTGAAAACGGAGCTGATCGCCTATGGTCGTCTGCCGCTGATGATCACCGAGCAGTGCCTGATCCAGGGCCGGACAGGGGAGTGTACCTGTCACCTGAATAACACCGTGAAGCTGACGGACAAAACCGGCGCGGACTTCCCGGTGATCAAGGACGGAGACAGCTGCCGCAGCGTGCTGCTCAATGGGAGAAAGCTGAACTGGCTGGATCGTCAGGACGATCTGAACAAGCTGGGCCTGTGGGCTGTGCGGCTGTACTTCACCACGGAAAACAGTCGGGAGGTAGACCGGGTCATCAGCGAATACTTAAATCCCGTTCCCTTCGACCCCGGCGCCTGCACCCGGGGACTGTACCTGCGGGGCGTGGAATAAAAAATTTTGAGACAAAATCCCCCTCTTATGCGTTTGAGAAATAAGAGGAGGTGAAAAGGACGAGACATGAACCTGATTTTGGCATCCGGGTCACCCAGGCGTAAGGAGCTGTTGGGACTATTTCACATTCCCTTCACCATCCACGCCGCGGACGTTGATGAGACCATGGATAAAAGCGCCGCTCCCGCGGAGGAAACCGCAAGGGTCAGCGCCATGAAGGCCCTGGCCGTTCCCAGGGGAGACGATGATATTGTCATTGCCGCGGATACCATTGTGGTGTGCGCCGGGAAAATCCTGGGAAAGCCCCGGGACGAAGGGGAGGCCCGGGCCATGCTGACCCTGCTGTCCGGCCGGGATCACCAGGTGATGACCGGCTGCACCGTTCTCCGGGGACAGAAACGGGAGACCTTTACGGAGATCACCGATCTCCATTTCCGGCCCTTGACGCCGGAGGAGATCGACGCCTATGTCCGGACGGGAGAGCCGATGGACAAGGCAGGCGCTTACGGAATTCAGGGAGGAGCAGCCCTGTTTTGCGAGAGGATCAACGGAGACTATTATAACGTAATGGGCTTACCGGTATGCCGTCTGGGTCAGACCTTGAAACGCATGGCACCGGAGCTGTTCGTTAAGGCATAAGAAAGGGCGTATTCCATGAGAAACTTATTTACAACACGGGTCAAAGCCATTTTGGTGGTGGCGGTGCTGCTGGCGGCAGGCCTGGGCATCCTTGCTGGCATCACCGGCGAGACCATTCCGGAATTGGTGGTCAAGGGCGTTATGAAGCCCTTCCGGGCGGCGGGCACGGCCCTGACCTCCACTGCTGAAAAATACTACGGCTACATGTTCCGCTACGAAGCCCTGGCCGCCGAGAACGCGGTGCTTCAGGAGCGAATCGCGGAAATGGAGGACGTAGCCCGTCAGGCCGACTCCGTCCAGCGTGAAAACGAACGGCTTCGGGAGATGCTGAATTTGCAGGCCACCCACGAGGACTATAAAATGGTGGATGCCTACATCATCGGCTGGAGCACCACCGACTGGGAAAACACCTTCACCATCAACCGGGGCACCAATGCCGGCATCCAGGAAAACATGTGCGCTGTGACTGCTAACGGCGAAGTGGTGGGCCTGGTGACAGAGGCGGGCCCCAACTATGCCGAGGTCACCACGGTGCTGGACTCCACCCTGGAAATTTCCGGTACCATTTCCACCTCCGGCTATAACGGCATGGTCAGCGGCGGCTACATCAGCGGCAATGAGACCCTGCTTCAGATGAACTACCTGCCCTCCTCCGCCATCATCCGCAACAAGGATCAGGTGGTTACCTCCGGTTCCACCGTGTATCCCCGGGGCCTGATCATGGGCTATGTGGTGGACGCGGGCTTTGAGGAGACGGGTGTTGCCAAGTACGCCCTTCTGGATCCCGCCGCGGATATCAGCTCCATGGAGCAGGTGTTTATCATCACGGACTACACCACCGATGCCGAAGCTGCCGTGGTGCCCTCCGAAAGCGCCGGCCAGGCGGCAACGGAGGCCACGGAGGCTGTCACCCTTCCCCCGGAAGGGAACGTGGGGTGAGGACGGACTATGGCGAAATGGAGACGAGACAAATCGGAATTTAAGCCGGATGCCGTCCACGGTACCATTCTGAAGACCCTGCGCATGACCCGGCAGCAGCGGCTTCGCTTCAGCAAGTGGCTGTGCTATGCCCTGGTGCTGATCCTCTCAGTGGTGGTACAGGATGTGATCCTCAGCCGGTTCCGCCTGTTTGGGGCCACTCCCGAGCTGGTGGTGAGCATGATCCTGCTGATGACCGTGATGGAGGGCAGCGAAACGGGAAGCCTGTTTGTGCTGATTGTATCGGTGCTTTACTACTTTACCGGGACAGCGCCCGGGGCATATTCCATCGGCTTTTTGTGCTTCCTGGGCATTTTAGCCACACTGCTGCGGCAGATGTATCTGAACCGAAACCGGGGCGCCATCGTGATGTGCGCCGGAATCGCCGCCATCCTCTATGAGGTGTGCATTTTCGGCACAGGCATTTTCCAGGGCCTGACCCGGTGGGACAAGCTGCCGGTTTTCCTGATCACCGGCGTCTACAATTTACTGATTATGATTCCCCTTTACCCACTGATCTGTAAGATCGGAACGATTGGAGGCAACACATGGAAAGAGTAAGCCGATTTCGTGCTGTTTTACTGTTTGTTCTGTTTGCTTTTATTCTGATGCTCTTCGCCGGAAAGCTGTTCCGGCTTCAGATTATTGAAACCAACGGTAACACCGATAACACCCAGACCTATACCACCCTGACCACCGTTCGTGCGGCCCGGGGCGATATTCTGGACAGGAACGGTAACGTGCTGGTAGGCAACCGGGCCTCCTATGACCTGGTGTTCAACCACTACGTTACCAAGTCCTACACCAACCGTAATGAGGCCCTGTACCGTCTGGTGCAGAAGTGCAAGGAGCTGGACATTACCTATACCGACCACTTCCCGGTGACCCGGGAGCGGCCCTTTGACTATACCCTGACGGAGATGAACACCTCCTGGCAGAATCATTTCCGGGCGTTCATGGTTGACCGGGGCCTGGACTCCGATATCAGCGCGCCTTTGCTGGTGGAGAAAATGCGCACCCGGTACGATATCCCCGAGACCTGGTCGGACGAGGATGCCCGGGCGGTCATCGGCTTTTTGTACGAGTTTGACCTCCGGGGCATTTCCAACCTGCCTACCTATACCTTCCTGGAGGACGTGTCCGACGAGAACCTGTCCGCTCTGCTGGAGCTGAACACCCCCGGTCTGATGGTCGAAAGCTCCACCGTCCGGGAATACCACACCAAGTACGGCGCGCACATTCTGGGCTACTTAGGCGGCATGTCCGATGCCCAGTGGGAAAAGTTCCAGAAGGAGAATTACTCCATGGACGCCCTGGTGGGCCAGACGGGCTTTGAACAGGCCTTTGAGGAATACCTCCACGGCATCGACGGCACCCGTGTGGACGTGGTTAACAAGGACGGCGCCACGGTCAGCCAGTATTGGGCCAGAGGTAAGGACGAAAACGGCAACGATGTGGTCAAGTCCCCTGTGGCCGGCAACAACGTGGAGACCACCATTGACATCAGCATTCAGAAGGTAGCGGAGGACGCTCTGGACTACGTCATGAAGCGGATCACCGACCCCACGGACAACCTGGCCACCGGCGACGATACCGGCCTGGACGCGGAAGGTGCGGCCGTCATCGTCATGGAGTGCAAGACAGGAAAGATCCTGGCCTGTGCCAGCTATCCTACCTTCAATCTGGCAACCATGCTGGAGGACTGGGACGAGATCAACAACGATTCCATGAAGCCTCTGTTCAACCGTGCCTTCGGCGCGGAATACGCCCCCGGCTCCACCTTTAAGATGTGCACCCTGATCTCCGCCATGGAGAACCGGAACTCCAAGGGCGAGTGGATTTACACCCCCGATGAGACCATTGCCGACCAGGGCGTGTTCACCAAGTACGAGGGCTTTGCACCTCAGTGCTTGCTTTGGACCTCCAACCGAGCGGTGCACAAGGCGCCCGGCGGTGCAGACATGGACGGCAGCTGGGCACTGTGCTACTCCTGCAACTACTTCTTCTATGAGCTGGGCGACCGCTGCACCTGGGAAATGGTGGCGAACACCGCCCAGGCGCTGGGCCTGGGTACCTCTACCGGCATTGAGCTGGAAGAAAAAACCGGCGCGCTGAACACCCCGGATCAGAAGAGAAAGGTCTACGGCTCCGGCGTGAACAGCAACTTCTCCGCAGGCGACCGTGTTCTGGGCGGCATCGGCCAGGGCGAAAACCGGTTCACTCCCATGCAGCTGGCGGTTTATGCCTCCACCCTGGCAAACAAGGGTACCCGGATGAAGGCAACCTTCTTAAGCCGTGTGGTTTCCTCTGACTACCGCACCCTGATCAAGGAGAACCAGCCGGAGGTGGCAAACCAGATGGACTTGCAGTCCACCACGGTGGAAACCTACATGGATGGTATGCGTAAGGTGATCACCCAGTCTGGCGGCACGGCCCAGCGGTACTTCGGCGGCTATTCCGACCAGATCGGCGACACCTCGCTTCCCTGCGACGGTGTACAGTGGCCCATGCGCAATGAGATCACGGTGTATGCCAAGACCGGCACGGCGCAGCACTCCTCCCTTGGCTCTGACCATGGCGCGTTCATCTGCTTCTCCCATCGGGTGGATGAGACGGAGCCGGATCTGGCAGTGGCTGTGTACGGCGAAAAGGTGGCCCACGGCGCCTATCTGGCCCCCGTTGCGGAGCAGATCCTGATGGCCTACTATGAGCTGACCGATACCTCTGAAATCACCGCTTTTGAGAATCAGCTGGGCTGATTTTCTGAGAGAATAGAAAAAGTGCTGTCCCTGTTTGGGGACAGCACTTTTTTCCCTCTCAGTCTCGCTTCGCGAGCCAGCTCT